>CAZTTI010000101.1:0-7177 GCA_964615925.1 uncultured Solibacteraceae bacterium | reverse complement strand
TCTCGACGACGACGTAGTCCAGCCCGAGCCCGCCCGCTTCCAGAGCGGCCGCGAGGCCCGTTGGTCCGGCGCCGACAATGAGAACGTCGAGAACCGGTCCGGAAGTCGTCATCGCAGGAATTTTCCTTCGGCGACGACGCTCGCGGACGACACCAGCCAGAGGCGGCCGCCTTCGGTCCATTCGACCTCGAGGTCGCCGTTCTCGGCGTGGACGACGACCTTGCGGTCCGTCTTCCCGTTCAGGATCGACGCGACGACGGCACCGCAGGATCCCGTGCCGGAAGCCGGAGTGGGTCCCGCGCCCCGTTCCCAGAAACGCACCTCGATCTCGCCCCGGTTGATCACCCGGACGAACTCGACGTTCGTCCGGTTCGGAAAGGCCGGGTGCGATTCGAGCTTCGGCCCGAGCGTGGCAATCCGATCCGGGTCGAGGTCGGTCACGAACACGGAGCAGTGTGGGTTTCCGGTCGCGCAGGCCGAGATCCGGATCATCTCCCCGTCGACCTCCAACGGATAGTCCACGATGCGATCGGGCGGATCCCCGACGGGAACGAACGGAATCGCGCGCGGTTCGAGCGCCGGCGACCCCATGTCGGCTCGGTACAAGTCTCCCAAGGATTCGAGCGTATAGATTCCCGAGACCGTTTCCAGCCGGACGCGGCCGGAGGCTTTTCCGCTGGAAAACAGGTAAGCCGCCATCGAGCGCAACCCGTTTCCCGACGACTCGGCGTCGCTCCCGTCGCTGTTGATGATGCGCAGGTGGAAGCGGTCGCCTTCGGACTTCCAAAGGATCAGTCCGTCGGCACCAACTCCCGTACGCCGATTGCAGATCGCGCGCGCGAGTGCAGGGAGGTCTCCATCACCGGCGTCTTCCGACGCGACGAGGAGGAAGTCGTTTCCGAGGCCATGGGCTTTCGCGAACGGTACCATCGGCGGTTCGTATCAGAGCGACTCGAAATGCGTCAGCCTCTTGAACAGCTCGAACCGGCCGTGGATATCGGTCTTCGTCAGCTTGGAAAGCTTGTTCAGGCTGAAGGCCTCGACGTTGAACGACGCCATGACCGAACCGAACACGATGGCCTGCCGAAGCGCCCCGTCCGACATCGTATCCGTCTCGGCGAGATAACCCATCAGCCCGCCCGCGAACGTGTCCCCGGCTCCGGTCGGATCGTAAACTTCTTCCAGCGGGTAGGCGGGCGCGCCAAAGATCTCGTCTTCGTTGAACATGAGCACGCCATATTCCCCGCGTTTGATGATCAGCCGCTTCGGGCCCATCGCGCGGATCTTGTTGGCGGCCTGGACCAGGTTGGCTTCGCCGGACAGCATGCGGGCCTCGCCGTCGTTGATCACGAGCATGTCGATGCGCTTGAGCGTGGCCTTCAGATCCTCGAGTTTCGAGTCGATCCAGAAGTTCATCGTGTCGCATGCGACGAGCTTCGGATTCCGGATCTGTTCCAGCACCTTCACCTGAAGAACGGGATCGATATTGCCCAGGAAGACGTATTCCGAGTCCCTGTAGTCGTCGGGAATCCTGGGATCGAAGGACTCGAGGACGTTCAGGTGCGTCTCCAGGGTCTGGGCCTCATTCAATTCGAATCCGTATCGTCCTTTCCAGCGGAACGTCTTCCCCTCGGTCTTCACCAGACCCGAAGTGTCGATGTTGTGCCGCTTGAAGATGGCCGCGTGGTCGTCGGTGAAGTCGGCTCCCACGACCCCGACCACTTTGACCGGAGCGAAGTAGCTGGCTGAAACGGAGAAGTACGTCGCGGATCCGCCCAGGACATTCTCCGCTTCGCCGAACGGCGTCTTCACCGAATCGAACGCGACCGATCCTACAACGAGAATAGAACTCATGTTCCTCCTGTCCCCACGGGAGATATCGGGGGCTCGACCGCGGCCACCTGTTTCCGGTGGCTTTCAAGCACCCGGTTGACTGAAGGGCTCACGTCGATCCGCCGCGTGGTCCCGATGACGATTGCCGCGAGGACCATGATGCCCGTAACCAGAACTCCACCCTCCGGGCCGTAGCGGCCGCCGGTCAGCCATGGCGGTCCGTCTATACGCGTCACCCACAAGGAACCGACAGTCATTCCCGAGAGGCTGAAGCCCAAGATGGGCCCGATTCCGAGATTCCAGCCGATGTGAATCCCGTAAGGGAGCCACAAGGAGCGGGTCCGGGCATAGGCCAAACACAGCAGTATACCCGCTAGCGCCGTGTTTGTGGTCCCGACCCATGTGGCGTTGGGATTGAGGTGGTGTCCGAGGCCGAAAAGCACCGAGAGTATGAGGAAGGCCGGCCACGGGCCCAATCCGAACATGAGCACCTGGAGCGGGTATCCCCGGAAGACCAGCTCCTCGTTTGCCGCAGCCAGCATGAGGATCCCGATGAGCACGGCCAGTTCGAAAACGAACCCGCCGGTTCGGGCCTGGAGCGAGACGTCCACACCTCCCGCCACAGCCGCCGCCGCGAGCAACGTGCCGGCCATCGCGGCTCCCAGGCCCAATCCCACGCCCAGGTCGCGCAGCCACCGTTCGTGGAACCCGACGCCGAAGGCCATGAGCGGGACCTTGTCGACGAACCGCATCATGAAAACCAGGGCCAGCAAAGCCGGAACTCCCAGCGCCAACGTGTTCAACGCCAGGAACAGGAGCGGGTCGAGTGTCGCGCCGGGGTCGACGAACATGGAGATCAGGGCGCCCGCTGCGTAGAGCGCGGCGACGAGCACCGCGACATAAACGGCGAACCGCCATCCGGAACGGAGGTTCAGTTCGTCGTCGAGCAGCAACCCGAGGTGCCCCGGAGCGGGCACTACAGGTATTTTTGAACGAGAAGCGCGAGGCGTTCCCGGGTTTTTTCGGGGATGCGGCTCGGATCCGTAATCAGGGCATGCGCAAGCGCGCTCCCGCATCCGCACGTCCGTTTTTCCGGCGCCAGCCTTACCGCGGTGCGAATCAGCTTCTGGGCGGTCAGGGCGTTCTTCTGAAGGTTGGCGATGATCTCGGCGACAGTGACCGCGTCGTGATCCGGGTGCCAGCAGTCGAAGTCGGTGACCAGGGCGATCGTGGTGAAGCACATTTCGGCTTCCCTCGCGAGCTTGGCTTCCTGGAGGTTGGTCATGCCGATGACGTCCATGCCCCACGAACGATACAGCCGGGATTCGGCCTTCGTCGAGAATTGTGGTCCCTCCATGCAGAGGTAGGTGCCTCCGCGTTTGACCGGTACTTCGGACTGGACTCCCGCTTCGGCCACCAGGCCGGCGAGTTCTCCGCAGATCGGGTCTCCGAACCCGGCATGGGCGACGAGCCCGTCGCCGAAGAACGTGGATACGCGGGCCTTGGTCCGGTCGAAAAACTGGTCCGGGAGCACGATGTCCAATGGCTTGTGGTCTTCCTTGAGCGAACCCACGGCGCTGGCGGACAGGATGCGTTCGGCGCCGAGCTTGCGGAACGCGTAGATGTTGGCCCGGAAGTTCAGTTCGGAGGGCGAGATCGTGTGTCCGCGGCCGTGGCGCGCGAGAAACGCGACGCGTTTTCCTTCGAGTGTCCCGGTCCGAAAGACCTCCGACGGGGCGCCGAAAGGTGTGTCGACCGCGACCTCGTCGACGTCGGTCAGGCCCTCCATATCGTAGAGGCCGCTGCCTCCGATGATCCCCAGCTTGATCTCACTCGTCATGTTCCACCAGCTCCAGCAAGACCCCGTTCATCGCCGATGGATGAACGAAGGCGACGCGCATGTTGTTGGCTCCGGTCCGTGGTTCGTCGTCGATGAGGCGCAACCCCGCGTCCTTGAAGCGTCGAATCGAGGCTCGGACGTCGTCCACGCGCACCGCGATGTGATGAATGCCCGGCCCTCGCCGGAGAAGAAACTTTTCGATCGGAGAACCCTCGCCCGAGGGCTCCAACAGTTCCAGACGACTCTCTCCCAGAGGGAGCATGGCGACACGCACACCCTGGTCCTCGACGTTTTCAACCGCCGTTGCCCGCATGCCGAGCCCCAGTTCGTAAGGCTTGAGCGCCTCTTCGATCGAACGAACGGCGATTCCGATATGGTCGATCTTCATGACTCTTCTCCAAACCGAATGTGTTGAAGGATCTCGTCCACCGCGCTGTATGGGTCCTTGTCATGCGCGGCCACGGCGTCCACCAGGGCGGAGAACCCGGGAGAACCCAGCGCGCCCAGCGCCCTTTCCACGAGCCGCTCCTCGACGAGCGAGCGCAGGCGGTATTCGGTCGCGCGCCGGTGCCGTTCCCGCCGTTCCTCCCGGTGGTGGGAGTTCCCCAATGCCGAGTCGATAGCCGCGACGAGTTCGTCGATTCCGATTCCCTCGCTGGCGATGGTCCGCACGATCGGCTTCGGCCGCTCCGTTCCGTGGGATAGGGCCAGCAAGGCCTCGAGGGAGCGCTCGACCGTGTCCGCCCCGGGATGGTCGCTCTTGTTGATCACGAAGACATCCGCGATTTCCATGAGGCCGGCCTTCAGCGTCTGCACGTCATCGCCCATGCCGGGAACCAGGACCACGATACAGAGATCCGCCACGCGGATAACTTCCACCTCGTCCTGTCCGACCCCGACGGTCTCGATGAAGATCGGGTCGCGCCCGCCGGCATCCATCAACGTCACCACGTCGCCCGTCGTCCGTGCCAGCCCCCCGAGGTTTCCGCGGGTGGCCATGCTGCGCACGAATACTCCGCGAACGTCTTCGAGTCCCGGCATCCGGATCCGGTCGCCCAGGATCGCGCCTCCGGTGAACGGGCTCGAAGGATCCACGGCGATGACGCCAACCGATGGGGATCGGGCGGCGTATCGATGTGCGAGCGCGTTGACGAGCGTGCTCTTGCCGGTGCCGGGACTTCCCGTGACGCCGACGACGTGCGCCCGGCCGGTCGCGGCGTAGACGGCGCGCACGAGTTCTTCCGATCCGGGAAGCTGGTTCTCGACCAGCGTGATCGCCCGCGCAAGCGCCCGTGTGTTCCCCTGTCGAAGCTCGGCCAGTAGAGCCGTCATCCCAATTTTGAAAGTAGCGAGTGTACTACAGGGCGGGATCGATCATCGTCCAGGCCATCTCGCAGTCGCCACAAATGTAACGATGGCCGGTCGTGTCGAGCGTGTCGATGCGGATGAACGACGACGAACAGAAAGGGCAGAAGTTGATGGCCCCGGGGGCCGGCGCGCTCGAGGTCCTGCCGTCGTAATCCTCGACGGAAGACAGCAGCGCTTCGATGATCATGGCCTGGCCTCGCCTCCAGTCATCGTCGGCCGGCCAGAAGGTCTCCAGAACGACGGGAAACCAGCCGTGGGGCGTATGGAACTCCGGATCGTCGACGAACTCGGTCAACTCCCCTTCGTCGTCGCCTTCGGGAGCGTCCTCGAGTCCCGGGCTGTAGCTGAAAAGGCAGTCGGTCCGGCATCCCGTGCCCGCCAGCTTCTGCTCCAGTACGCGCAGCCACTCCATGAGATGACGGAGTCCGGATGCGCCGTGGATCTCGGCCTCGAACCAGACGCTGTCCTCGGGGCGATGTCCGGCGCAACATCCGGTGACGTTGAGCCAGGAAATATCCGCGAGCTTGAGCAGGACCGGCCGTAGGATGCGATCCGCCTGGCTCATCAGCTCGGGGTTGGTGGCCATGGAGTGAGGATAACATGGTACGCGCGCATTCCGCGCGCAGGGGACGCGCGCCTTCAGCGCGCCGGGTGGGACGCGCGCCTTCAGCGCGCCGGGTGAAAGTGCCGCCACCCCCGCGGCTCGAGCAGGGATTCCGCATCGTCTTCCTGCAACACCATCTCGCCCGGCTTCCCCCCTTCCAGGATCTCTCCGATCCGGAAGAGGCGTATGCCCTCGATCTCGTCGGGAAGGCCGCGCCCCACGACGATCAACTCATATTCTTCGCCTCCGTGGAGAGCCAGATCCAGCGAAGCCCCCTCGAAGCGGGGAATACGCGCGGCATCCAGCCGGGCCCGGACACGCGATTCGGCGAGGATGTGGCCGAGATCGGTCGATAGTCCGTCGCTGATGTCGGTCATCGCGGATGCGCGGCCGGCGAGCCTGGGACCAACCCGAAACGGAGGATTTGGATAGAGGTGCCGCGTCACCGCTTCGTCCGATCCGGCTCCGCCGCCTCCAAGAATGTGCGCGAGCCCGAGTTCGGAACCTCCGAGCCTGCCGGTGACATGGATCGCGTCGCCAGGCCTGGCGCCCGAGCGACGGACGGCTTTTCCCGTCGGGACGATTCCGTGCATCGAGACGTCGACCAGAATCGTGTCGGCCGAGGAGACGTCCCCGCCGACCAGTGAGACGTCGAAGCGGCGGCTGGCTTCTTCGATTCCGTCGAAGAAACGATCGATCCATTCCTCGTCGATCTGGGGCGGAAGGGCCAGCGAAACCAGGAAGTAGCGAGCGGCGCCTCCCATGGCGGCCACGTCGCTGACGTTGACGGCGACCGACTTGAACCCGACTGACAAGGGCGGATGGGTGTCCCTCTTGAAGTGAACGTTCTCGGCAAGGAGGTCCGAGCAGAGAACCGCCGAGTGACCGGCCGGGACCGCGACCACGGCCGCATCGTCGCCGAGACCGACTTCGTCGTCCGGGCGGAAGAAACGCTTCCGGATGCGCGAGATCAGGGCGTCTTCCGAGTACACGGCGAATACACGGCTATCGCGGAGTGAGTTTCGGGCGACTTGCCGGCCGTTTCCTCGGCCTCGCCGAAGGCTTCGATGTCTTCGAACGGAGTTTGATGATCGCGGTATCGAGAACATCAGAGACGGTATCGGCGAACACGAACGTGATGTCCTTCCGGAGGGCCGCGGGGATGTCCTCGAGGTCTCGTTCGTTCAGCCGTGGAAGGACTACGGTTCGTATTCCCGCACGGCGGGCAGCGAGAACCTTCTCCTTGATTCCGCCGACCGGCAGCACCTCTCCGCGGAGCGTGATCTCTCCAGTCATGGCAATGTTTCGGTGCACGGCGCGTCCGGAGAGCATCGAGACCAGCGCCGTGGCCATGGTGACTCCCGCCGACGGACCGTCCTTCGGAATCGCTCCCTCGGGAACGTGCACGTGGACGTCGTGGGTCGAAAAATAGTCGTCGGGAACGCCCTCGGGAACGTGCGACCGGGCATAGCTCAGGGCGGCCTGTGCCGATTCCCTCATGACTTCCCCAAGCTGTCCGGTCAGCGTGAGGG
>CAZTTI010000100.1:0-5767 GCA_964615925.1 uncultured Solibacteraceae bacterium | reverse complement strand
CGTCGTCATGACCGAGTTCGGTGAGCATGGGTTGAGATACGAAATGGCCATCTGGATCGGGGATCCCTGGCTGATCCTGCGGTTGACCTCGGACGTCCATGAGGCGATATGGTGGGCGCTGAAGGATGCGGGAGTGAAGGTGGCATTCCATCAGCTCGACGTTCATTTCGATCCGCCCGTTTCGACGAGCATCGAGGCGCTCGGCGGGCGCGTGGCGTAGGCCCGACGGGGGAGGGCGGCGGAGAGTCCGGCCAAAGGCCATCCGGGTATTCGGCATGTCTACTGTTGCCTCAGCCGATCCTTCCTGGACCTGCTGTCGGGCGACGGCGTGCGGGTGACGGGCCTGCTCGCCGGCTCGGCCTGCCGGGGCGCACGGTGTCGCTCGCGCACGCTCCAGACGACGGCGTATTCACCCTTTACTGGGGCGCCCGGTCTGCTACGATGGTCCCTTGTTCCCCGGCGTCTCGGGGAGCACGGCTCTCCCCGGAAGGAGTACGTAACATGCGCTTGCGACTGGTCCTGCTGATCTCGTTCCTCCCGTTCATTGCGGCCCAGGTGGTGCACGCGCAGGACAGCGCGCCGGTTCCGTCCTGTCAGGTGGCATGCCAGGTAAACCCGTTCACCGCGCCCGCAGCATGCGACTGCAACGCCCCGGGCGGAGAAACCGCGCCGGAGGCGCCGGACGATCCGGCGCCTCCGGCCGCGAGTCAGCCGGCAGCGCTGCCGGCCCCGTCCGAAGCCGGGGTGCCGAGTTGCGAGCTGGCGTGCCGGGTCAACCCCTTCACGGCGCCGGCGAGCTGCGCCTGCAGCGGAGGCGGGGGTGGCGCTGCCGGGGCTACGGCGCCGGCAGCGGACGCAGTAGCCGCGGACGCAGTAGCCCCGGTCTCCGCCTTGCGCTCGTGGGCAGCCCAGCCGGGGGAGACCGTGCTCAACAGCTTCGGTCCGGCGGCGAGCGACTGTCGCGGCGCCTGTGGTCCCGGGTGCCAGTCGGCCCAGTCCTGTGAGAGCGGAGCGCGGTACGAGTGTCTCGGCGGCGACCGCCTGCTGCGCATCGAAACCTACGCGTGCGGCACCCACCAGGGATGCCGCGTCCACGACGACTGCCTGGACCGGTGCGCCCAGGCGAACGCACAGGGCGTGGACTGCGAGGCGATGTGCCACCTCGAGGCGGTCCAGGAGTACGGGGCGCAGAACGCGATGTCCTGGCTGCAGGGTGGGGGCCCGTACGACGCCGAGCCCATCTACTTCGAGTACACGAGCAGCGCTCCCGGCATGCCGGAGCCGGCCTACCGGTGCGCCGAGGGCACCCGGCTGGAGTGCGGCGGCGCCGCGGCGCGCTGTCTGACGGCCGCCGGGGTCGAGGTGGAACCGGTCTTCGATGCCTTCCCGGCGGGAGGCGGTGCCATCAGCGTGTCCGCGTTCCGCTCCGGCCGGCTGTGCGAGCAGGGGCCCGGCGGCGCCATGGTCTGCGAGCAGACCGTCGACATCCCGGTGACGGGGGCCGACTCCTGCGCCCAGGCCACCGGGAGCGCCCGGTGCACGCGATTCGGGTTCGAGTTCGACTACCGGGGCGCCAACCCGGCCATGCCGCTGGTGTGCACGGCGACCTCACGTGGCGGGACGCTGGACCTGCCAGCCTTCATGGTGGCGCAGGGGCTTTCCGCGGTCGTGTCGCAGGAGTCGAACACCGATCTCGGCGAGGTGCTGGGCGGCCTGCAGGATGCGCTCCGGAGTGGCCGGTCGCTCGAGGAGGTCTTCGCGGGTGTCAGCGTCGCGCCGCTGGACGACAACGGCAGGCCCATCGAGTCCCAGCGGGTCGGCGCCAGCCCGGCCGCTCAGAACGTGCCCCCCCCCACGCCGCGTCAGGTCTCCTTCGAGGCGGCGAGCGGTCGCCTCGTCGTACCCATGTACGAACTCCACGACCCCGCGCTGTCTGGCCAGATGCTGGAGCGCGAGGTGGAGTGCTCGTACAACGGGACGCCGGTGATCGAGACGCGTTTCCGCCTCCAGTTCACAGGGAACTAGCCTCAGTCCGGAGCGGTCAGCAGCGCCTCGATGTCCGCCGTGTAGACGTCCATCGGCAGCGCGCCGCTCCTGAGGCGGACCTCGCCCGTCCGGTTCTGGCGGACGATGACCGTTGGCGTGCTGTTGACCCCGAGCTGGGTGGCTTCGGCGAAGTCGTCGATTACACGCCCGGCGTACTGCCCTTCGTTCACGCACGCCTCGAACTCCGTCTCGTCCAGACCGATTTCTTCCGCCAGCGGGACGAGGTCCGCCAACGGAAACCCGTTGCCGTTCGACTCGGTGCGCTCGTAGATCGCGTCGGCGTACGCCCAAAACGCGTCGTTTCCCCCCAGCGCGGCGGCGCACTCCGAGGCCTCCGCCTGCCGCTCGGCGCCCGGATTGTGCATGGGCAGCGGAAGGTGGCGATACACCCAGTTGACTTCGTCCGGATACGCGTCCACGAGAACCTTCGGCGTCGTGTGGAACTGCTTGCAGAAGGGACACTCGAAGTCCGAGTACGCGATCAGGGAGATCGGCGCGTCGGGGTCGCCGTAGATGTGGTCCCGCTCGCGCGCGGGGGGACGGACGCTCCGGACGCGCTCGCTGGCCAAGCGCGCCTGCTCAGCGCGTGCCGCCGCCTGGGCGGCCTGCTGATCCTGGACGTAGGCCTCGATGCCGAGCCTGATCTGCTCCTGGAGGAAGTCGCCGCTCCTCAGCTCGTCCACGACCCGGCGCGTGATCTCGTTGACGAGCTCCTGGAGCAGCCGCTGCTCGTCGATGGCCGCGCTGTCCTGTCGGCCCTCCTGTGCCCCGGCCACGGGCGCGATCAGCGGCATGCACGAGAGCGCTGTTGCCAGAATCAGGGCTCGCGACACGGAACCGACGGCGGTCATAAGCTTTCTCCTGACGGAAGGGAGCGGAATCGTGCCCGGCCCCTACACCTCCAGCATACTCCGGCGTCCGGACCCGTGTCGCGCAGGGGTCGCAGCCGCTAAGGCTCAAGAGGGAGGCTACCGCGCCTCCTGCTCCATGCGCCGATACTCCGCGACCGCGCGGTTGTGTTCGGCGAGCGTGCGCGAAAACGTGTGGCGCCCGCCCTCGGTCCGAACGAAAAAGACGTAGTCGGTCATGGCGGGGGCGATGGCCGCGCGCAGGGCAGCGAATCCGGGGTTCGAGATCGGGCCGGGGGGGAGCCCCCCATAGACATAGGTGTTGTACGGGGAGTCGAACGACAGGTCCCGCCGGAGAATGCGGCCCGTGTATTCTCCTTCGAGCACGAGCGCGTAGATGATGGTGGGGTCGCATTCCAGCCGCATCCCGCGCTCGAGCCGGTTGTAAAAGACCGACGATACGAGACCTCGCTCGTCGGCGATCTGCGCCTCGGATTCGATGAGGGACGCCATCGTCAACGTCTGGTGCAGATCGAGGGGCCATTCTTCGAGTGGAACCTCGGACTCGATCCGCTCAATCGTCGCGACGAAGCCGTCCAGCATCGCGTCGACGGCTTCCGCAGCCGTCACCCCGCGCCGGAAGGAATAGGTTTCCGGAAACAGATACCCTTCGATCGACACGGCCTGGGGATCGATGGCCAGAACTCGGTCCATCGCCGCGGCAGCCGCCGACAGGAACTCGGAGGCCGTCCCGAAATCCTCAGACTCCCATCGGGCGGCAACCTGGTCGAACCGCAACCCCTCCGGAACGGTGAACCGATACAGCCGGACATCTCCCCGGGCCATCTTGTCGAAGACCCCGTCGATGCTGACCGGTCCCTCGAAGACGTATTCGCCGGCCTGAAGTGTCCCGCGATAGTCGCTGAAAAAGAGATAGGCGAGCGCGAGCGTGCGGTGCGCGATGACGTCGTTCTCGACGAGGAGATCGACAATTTCGGTGGAGCTGAAGCCGGGCGGAATGTCCACGACGGCCGGAGCGGGGAACCTCTGAACCGGGGTCAGAACAAGGTAGCGCGCGGCCAGAAGCGCCGTCCCCGCAATCAATACCAGGACGACGACAACCGCCAGCACGACGTGGAGTCTCTTCTTCATGTTCATGGCTCGATTCCGCGGGCGCGGAGGTAGTCTTCCAGGATCAGCGTCGCGGCCAACTCATCGACGTGTTTCTTCCGCTTCTTCCAGTCGAATCCCATGTCTTCGAGGTCACGATCGGCCGTGTACGACGTCAGTCGCTCGTCCCACCGGACGATGGGTATCGAAAGGTGTTGGCCCAGTTCGGCGATGAAGGCCTCGGTCTTCTCCGTCTGCCGGCTCGGTTTCCCGTCCATATGGACGGGGTATCCCACCACGAGTTCGGTCACGCCTTCCTCTTGGACAATCTCCCGAATGTGCCCGATGTCCCGCTCCAGACCGGTTCGACGAAGCGTCGGACGTCCTTGCACGGTCAGACCCAAGCGATCGGTGATCGCGATCCCAATCCGCCGATCCCCGACGTCGAGCGCCAGGACTCGAAAGGGCATTTCTCGGTCTCGAACGTGCACCCTGCCCATGATATCCCGGAGCCGCGCGGGCGGGGGGTGTTGCTCCCCGTCCCCACGCGCCCCTTATAATGTTAAGCTCGGCAAAGAGGAGTCCGTCGTGGTGAGTTCAAAAGGCAAATACGTCGTTCTGATCCTTTCCTCGGTCGTCGTCCTGTATTCCGTCGTCGGCGGGATGATGGGGCGTGTCAACGCGCAGGACGGTGCGTACCCCCAGCTCACGATATTCACGGAGGTCATCGAAAGAATCCGCGAAGACTACGTGGACGAACCCGACATCATTGCTGCCATGGAAGGAGCGATTCGGGGAATGGTGGAGTCGGTCGATCCGAACGGCGGGTACCTCTCGCCCGACGCCGTGCGTTTCTACGAGGGGTTCGACCCGATCGAGACCATGGGAATCGGAACGATCCTCATCCGGCGATTCGACTATCCCGTCATCGTGACGGCGATTCCGGGAGGCGCGGCCGACGGCGCCGGCCTCGGAACCGGGGACACGATCGAAGCCGTGGACGGGGAGTCGCTCAGGGAACACAACCTCGTCGAGGTCAACCAATTGCTTTCCGGTCCCGCGGGATCGACGGTGCGCCTGACCGTTATCCGGCGCAACGCGGCCGCGCCCGAGGAGGTCACGCTGACGCGGGCGCCGGTCTCCCTGCCCGAGGTCGAGTCCCGCATGCTCGAATCGCGGATTGGATACGTCCGCATCCCGCTGATGGCCCCCGGAATTGCCGCCGACGCGCGAATGAAGATCGACGGCCTGATCGGCCAGGGAGCCCGGGGCGTCGTGGTAGACCTGCGCAACGCCGGTGGCGGGGGGGAGGCCGAAGCGGTCGAGCTGGCGAGCGTGTTTCTGGAATCCGGAACTCTTGGGTACTTCGAAGGGCAGGCGGTGGAACGCGAGGCGCTGACCCCGTCCGGCACCAATGCGATCGCGCTCCCGGTCGCCGTTCTCGTCAACGAGGGAACCGCGGGCGCGGCGGAGATCGCCGCGGGCGCCATCCGCGACAACGATCGCGGCCCGGTCGTGGGTGTTCGGACCTTCGGGGCCGCGGCTCTCAGGCGCCTGCTGCCGCTCGGCGATGGTTGGGCCCTGCTCCTCGCCGTCGCGAACTATTACACGCCCAACGGGGATGAAATCCTGAGCGAAGGCGTCCGCCCGACGGTGGAGGTGGCTCCAACTGCTCAGGCAGAGGACCCGCTGGCCACGGTTCCCGAAGGTGAAGACACCGAGCGAGACCGGCAGCTGGACCGCGCCATCGAGGTTCTGCTCGA
>CAZTTI010000099.1:0-7691 GCA_964615925.1 uncultured Solibacteraceae bacterium | reverse complement strand
CAGGCCAACGGCGGCGGCATTCTGCCGATCGATCCGAACCTGGATCTGCGGTACGCCGACCTGAGGTTCAACCAGCAGGTCGACGATGCCCGGAACGCCCTCCATCGCGGCCCGGATTTCCTCTCCCTTGGTCCGGAGCGTCGGCAGGTCCGGTCCGAACAGCTTGATCGCAATCTGGGCACGCGTCCCCGAGAGCAAATGGTCGATCCGGTGGGAGATGGGTTGTCCCACCTCAACGGTCGCACCGGGAATCGGCGCGAGCGTCTCGCGAACCGCGTCCATCACCTCGAACTGCGAGCGCCCGCCCGGCGTCGTGATCACTTCGATTTCGCTCGTGTTGACGCCGGCTGCGTGCTCGTCGAGTTCCCCGCGCCCGGTCCGCCGCGTCGTCGAAACCACCTCCGGAACGTTGTGCAAGACGCGCTCGATCACGTTCCCGATGCGATTCGATTCCTCCAGCGACGTCCCCGGCGGCAGGTTCACGTTCAGGTTCAACGATCCCTCGTTGAACGGCGGCAGGAACTCCCGCCCCATCAGGGGAACCAGGCTGACTGCGGTCACGAGCAAGAGCAAAGAAATGGCGATGATCTCGCGGGGGTGGTTCAAGGTCCAGCCCAGGACGCGGCCGTACGCCTTCTTGAGGGAACCAACCAGAATGGAGTCCCTCGGGTCCTCCACCAGCTTCGACCGACCGAGCAGCCAGTAGCAGAGGACGGGCGTCACCGTCAGCGCGACCAGGAGCGAAGCCGAGATCGACACGACGTAGGCGAATGCCAGGGGAGCAAACATGCGGCCCTCGAATCCGGCCAACGAAAACAGGGGCAGGAATACGACGATGATGATCACCGTCGCGTAAAAGATCGAAGTCCGGATCTCGCTCGACGCGCGGAACACCACGCGGACCGGAGTTTCCACATGACCCGACGCCGCGTTCTGTTTCAACCGCCGGAAGACATTTTCCACATCGATAATGGCGTCGTCCACGAGGGCCCCGATCGCAATGGCCAGACCGCCCAGCGTCATCGTATTGATGCTGATTCCGAAATAGCTCATCAGGAGGATGGCCGTCAGCAACGAGAGCGGGATGGCCGTCAGGCTGATGAAGGTCGTCCGAAAGTTCCACAGGAAAAGGAAAAGGAAGACTGTGACCAGGATCGCGCCTTCGATGACGGCCTCACCGACGTTGTCGACCGCCGTTTCGATGAACCGGGCCTGCTGGAACGCGTCAGCATCGATCGCGACGTCCCGAGGCAGCGACCTCTGAAGGTCCACCAGGGCCTCTTCGATCTCGTCGGTCAGCGTGACCGTGTTCGCGTTCGGCTGCTTCTGGATGGTCAGCACGACCGCGGGCTGCATATTGAAGCTGCCGTCGCCACGTTTCAGGGCCGCACCGAGCTCGACATCGGCGATGTGGCGCACCAGCACCGGGCGCCCGTCGCGAACCGTGATCACCGATTCGGCTAGATCGCCGGTGGTGCTGACACGGCTTTGTCCCCGAATCAGGAACTCCTCGTGAGGGCGCAGAACGAAACCGCCCGAACTGATGGCGTTCGCGTCGCTGACGGCCTCGGTGACCTCCTCCAATGACAAGTTGAAATCGCGGAGCTTCGCCGGATCGACGAGCACCTGGTATTGTTTGATCTCCCCACCGATGATCGTGACTTGGGAAACACCCGTGATGGACAGCAACCGCGGCCGCACCACCCAGTCGGCCAACGAGCGCAGGTCCATCGCCGGGGTTTCCCCGCCGGCGCGCAACGAAATCAACATGATCTCGCCCATGGTCGACGAGATCGGCCCGAGAACCGGAGGGGAGACGTCGCCCGGGAGCTGGACCTGCTGCAACTTCTCCGTGACGAGCTGGCGAGCGCGGTAGATGTCGGTATCGAGCTCGAATTCGACAAAGACCAGCGATAGCCCAGCGGCCGAGTTGGACCGGACGCGAAAAACGCCCGACGTCCCGTTCAGGGCGGACTCCAGCGGTATCGTGATCAGCGCTTCCACTTCCTCGGGCGCGAGGCCGTGGGCTTCCGTCAGCACGGTGACCGTCGGGGCCGTCAGGTCGGGAAACACGTCGATCGGGGTCTCGACCGCCGCAATGCCGCCGAACACGAGAAGCAGCGCCGCGCCGACAATCACGATCAACCGATTGTCGAGCGACCATTGGATGATGCGATTCAACATCGATGCCTCCTCTCAGACCTCGTGGGAATGCGCGCCCGGGTCGGCCGGAGCCAGTTCCTGGAGCTTCAATTGGTAGGCGCCCTGGGTCACGACGCGCTCTCCTGCCTCGATGCCGGATAGGATGGCAATCATGTCGCCGTACTCGTCGCCAACGGTCACGTTTCTCCGCTGGAACGTTTCCCCGGACAGCAGGACGTAGACGAGCTTCTGTCCTTCGTTGTCGAGGACGGCTTCCTTGGGAACGAGCAGGACCTCGACTTCGTCATCCGCGTCCAGGCGCACGTTCGCCTGCATTCCGATGCGCAACAGGCCCTCGGGATTGGCCATCTCGAAGACGAATATGGCCGCACGCGTATCCTCGTCGATCACGTCTCCAGCATCGATGACGACACCGGTTGTGAACTCCCGGTCCGGAAAGGTGGGCGTCGTGAGCGTCGCGGCGGGGGACGATTCGAGTCGCCCGAGGTCTCGCTCGAAAATCGGAACCTCGACCCACACCGTGTCCGTCCGCGCGATCTCCAGAATGGGTTCCCCGGCCTGAACCTGTTCGCCGAACCGCTTGTTCACGCGAATGACGTCTCCCGAAATCGGAGCGATGACCTCGTGCCGCATCGTGCTCGCCGGCGCCTCCAGCTCGGCCAACTGGCCGTCGACAGCCGCAAGGACCGCTTCGGCCGCTTCGTGATCCGCTTCGGCGCTCTGCAATTGGCGTTGGGCATACGCCCCGCGTTCGAAAAGCCTCCGGGCACGCTCGAGTTCCGACCGTGCAAACTCCAGCCGCGCCGTGGCCTCCACGCGTGACTCCGAAAGACGCCGTCGTTCTGCCGCGATCCGCATCGCTTCGACCTGGATGGCGGTGGCCTCGGCCCCGGTCGGCGTCTGAGCCAACTCCGCGACGATCTGACCGTTCTGCACCTCTTCCCCGAGTTGAGGGAGCGGCGGCCCGGTGATGAGGCCGCCGACGGCCGGCGCAACGATGGCATGGTTTCTGGGGGCGGGGACGACCCGACCCGTGGCCCGGATCTGGGGCGCGACGACGGCGGGCTCCGCCCGAGCCAGCTTGAGCTGGATGAGCCACTGCTGTTCCATCAGGAACGATACGGTTCCGCTCTCCCCCGACTCGGCGGCGATTTCCGTTTCCTGCGTGCTGTCGTCCACCCCGACGGTCGTGCGAATTCCGATGACGATCGCCACGGCCGCTGCCGCAACGAGGACCCAGAACAGGACCGGCTTGACTTGTCCACTCATGGTCGGACCTCCGTTCCCGTGGCCAAACCGAGATCGATCAGACTGGCCCGGTAGCTCAACAACGTCTCGAAATAGGCTTCGCGAATAGCGGCCTCTGTACGCTGCGCCTCGAGCAACGGCAGCAGCTCGGTCGCCCCTTCCTCGTAGGCGACGAGGGCGATCTCGCGCGATTCCGACGCCTGCAGGAGCAGGTCGTTCTCGAAACTTTCGACCTGGCGCCGAGCCGTTTGGTACGCCGCAAAGGCGTTCTCTACCTCGGCAAACACGCGGGCCTCCAGGGCGCGCAGCTGGGCCTCGGCGATGGCCACCTCGGACTGCGCCCGGGCAATCCCTCCTTGATTCCTTTGCCGGAACGGCACATCGATCGACACGCCGAACAGGAGCGTGTCCGATGCCGCCGCACGCTTGTACCCGACGAAGGGTTCCAGATCCGGCACTCCGCGGGCACGCTCGAGATCGAGCGACACCCGGCTTCGTTGCACCTCGAGTCGCGCGGCCAGGACGTCGGGGCGGTTCTCGAGCGTGGCGTCGCGGAGCACCCGAACATCGACGTCGATCGGATCGAACGCAAGTTCGCCCACGACCGTCCGGCGATCGAAGTCGGTTTCTCCGAGCAATTCGATGAGCCGGACCTTCTCCTGCTGGAAGTCGAGTTCACGCCGGGCAAGGACGGTCCGGAACTGCACCTGCTCGAGACGGGATTTGATCAGATCGGATTCGGCGATCGCGCCCTCCTCGAATCGAACCGTGTTGTACCGGACGAGTTCGTCGATCGCGTTGAGATTTCGCCCGGCGATGTCGACTTTCTCGAGGGCAAGCACGGCTGCGTCGTACCTTCGCATGACCTCCGCGATCCCGCGACGGAGCCGGTCGGCCAGGGCGGCTTCGGCCACTTCGACTTCCAGGTCGGCCAGAGCCGTTCGAAAACGGCGCTTCCCGCCCAACTCGATGGTTTCCGAATACGCGACCGCGACTTCGTAGATCTGGTCGAAACGCGTGGGACCCGCGATGCGAAAGTTCTCCGCCGTCACCGTAAGACCGGGATTCGGTCGGAGTCCGGCCGCTACTTGACCAGCACGCGTTCTTTCAACCGCAAGCCGCGTGGCTTCGATCTCGAGGTTCTGTTCGAGGTAGAGTCGCACGGCCTCTTCGAGCGTCAAAGGGATCGGCGTGTCCTGAGCCGCGAGCGGTGCTGGAGCGACCGCGAGCAACCAGATGGCGATGCCACACGCGGCGAGCCGTTTCACGGATCCAGATTCATTCGGCATGGACTTCGAACTCCGTGAGCGGCATGGTTTCGTCGATATCCCCGGCACGGACGTCGAAGCGGATTTCCACGGGCCCAGGCTCCGGCACGGCAACATCGGCCACATAGATACCGGTCACACGGCCGACCAGCGCGCGCGCGGACACGATTTCCACTCCTGAACCCGCATGTGTGACTCGAAGATCGACCTCGGCGTCAGCCAACGGAGCTCCGGTCTCGAGATCCGTCAGGTGAATCAGGAACTGGCTGGGTTGACCGGCGACCAACGGGTCGTATTCAAAGAAGTTTTCGATGCGATCGGTAAATTCAGTGCGCGCGATGGCCTCGCCGTGTTCCTCCGCGCCGGTGGTTTCCGGTTCAGCGCCTCCGCCACATCCGGAAAGGGCCAGTGAGGCAATTGCGGACGCTCCGATCATGCGCCACTTGAGTGGTGACATGGCTCCTCGTTGTGTTGAATAAATTGGAGAACGTCTGCAGCAGGATGCACGGGAAGGCATCTGCCGTCAGACGAATCTGTCGGAAGGAATCAGGCGGGAGGCGCGCGAAGCGGCGGGCCGAGGAGCGGCGGGCCCCGCTCCTGCCAGGAATGTCCGGGCCGGACGCGTGGCTGCTGGGAAGTCACCGGCGCCGCGTCACGGAAAACCTCAACGGTGACGGCATCCGGAAAGAGTTTCGTCGTGACCGAGGCGAAAACATCGATCGACGTCGCGGAATGCGCGTCGTCGATGACCAGGCCCGGCGTCTTTCGAGTCGACTCCGATGACGGGAGGTGACTGTGAACGACGACCGAAACGCCGGATACCGCTCGATCGCCGCCGGTACCCGTGTGAACGTGAACGAACGGAGCGACGTGAAGAACCCAGAGCAGGATTCCGACCGATGGAATCGTCAATCGACGCACGTGTGAATTATCCCACGTGATCCCCGATCGAGCCACTTCCTTACCAGAAGTTCAGCAACTGGCGCTAGAAACTGACCCTGAGGACCGCTCGCGCCATCCGCGGCAACGCGGCGTGGAAGTGAATGTCTTCCACCCCTTCGGCGGGCTCTCCGGGAAGCCGGGACGCGAAGAAGTAATCGATGTCGGAGACCTCGGCATCGAACAGGTTGTGCCCCTCGACGACAAGGGCAAACCGGTGGTTGAACCGGTAGCCGATCTCGCCGTTCACGATCGACGTCGAGGACGACTGGGCGCTGTTGTCCTCGATCAGGGGCCTCGGCCCGAAATGACGCAGGCGGAGGCTTCCCAGGGGGCCGGCGGCGCCTTCGGGAGGCTCGACGGAAACTCCGGCCGAGATCACGCGGTTCAGCGCGCCCGGAACGAAATTCTCTCCGGTGGGAACGTCGACGAAACGCGCCCGGGAGAACGAGACGTCCAGATCCAACGTCGTCCAGGGCGTGGGGCTGTAGTAGTTGGTGATCTCGATGCCGAACCTGCGGCTGGCGGGACCTTCCTGGGTGCTTCCCGAGTCACCCACGTAGATCAGTTCCGAATCGAACCCCAGATACCAGAACGTCGCCGTGGTCTGGAGCCTCGGCACCGCAACGGTCCGTACACCGAATTCCGCACCGTGTGCGCGCGCGAATGCGGGGGACGGATCGGCAGGGCCGCCGGTGAACGGGTCGACCGCGAGCACCACGCCGAGACCGCTGTTGGAGTGGAACCCGAGCCCCCAGTTCGCGTAGAGTTCCGTGCCTCCCCATGGGCCGAACACCGCAGAAACCTTGGGGCTCACGATCCCGGCCGTCTCCGTCCCGGAGTTGAGCGGGTTGCCCGCCTGGACGTTCCAGTGATGGATGTCCCCACGAACACCGAACGTCGTCCGGACGACGCGGCTCCATTCGATCTCGCTCTCCGCGAAAAGCCCGAACTTGAACTGATCGACGTCGTCGGCACGGATCGTTGTGAGACGTTCGGTGTCCCGGGTGAGATAGAGCCCGAGCGGTCCACCGACGGAGTCGTTCCGGAACTCGACGCCGATCGCACTTTCCGTATCGTAGTCGCCGAGGTGGCCCAGGCGGCGATGCGTGACCGTGACTCCCGTCGTCCAGCGTTCCTCGAACTGCTCGAACTGGTCGCCATTGACCGGGTCGTTCAGAAAGTAGGTGAAATTGTGAAAAAGCTGGACCCCGTAACGGAGGACGTAAGCCGTGACACGTGTCGTCGTGTCTTCGGCGGACGTCTGCCAGTCACCGGCCAGGCTGTACCGATAGGTTTCTCCCCCGTCGGTCTCTTCGATGAAACCGAACCTCGAGATCTGGCCGCTGTCGACCGCGCGTTGCGGAATCTGGTCGGTCGAATGCCAGTGGTTCGAGAACCCCATAAACGTCAGGGAAAACCCGTTCCGGCTGTCGCCTTCGCTGTAACGGAGGACCCCGTTGTACTTGTCGTGGTCGTTCGGGCTCTCCCAGGGGCCGTCGTCGCGTTCGAACTCGAAGGCGGCGAGGAGATGGCCGTCGCCGAGCCGGGGGGACGCCGCGCCCAGGAATCGCCGGTAGTTGAACGAGCCGATACTCACGTTGACGACGGGACGTTCGAGCCGGTTGAAGTAGTTGATGTTGGCCGATCCAGCCGAGGAAAAGTCCCCGCTCTCCGCGAAGTACGGGCCCTTGCGGAACTGCACGCCGCTGACGAGTTCGGGAATCAGGAAGTTCGAATCCGCATATCCCTGGGCATGCGCATGGGTGGGCATGTTCACGGGAATCCCCGCGATCATCTGTCCGAAATCGAACCCGTGGTCGAGGTTGAAGCCGCGGAGATAATATTGATTGGCCTTGCCCTCGCCGCTGTGCTGGCTGATGACCAGTCCCGGCACGGTCTCGAGAACTTCCGCCGCGCGCGTTACCGGACGCGTGGTCAACTGGGCCGCCGTGATCGCTCCCTCGCTCGCGGCGCCGGCCACTCCGACGAGGTTCTCGGCCGGGTTCGCCAGATCGGCCAGGTTCCGGAACGTCAAGGGCGCGGTGATCGTGATCGACGCGCTCGAGGAGA
>CAZTTI010000098.1:0-4499 GCA_964615925.1 uncultured Solibacteraceae bacterium | reverse complement strand
ACGCGACGAAGTCCGGGCCCTGATCGAAGCCCGGGGCGGCCGCGTGTCGTCGTCGGTCAGCAAGAAGACGGCTTTTGTGCTCGCGGGTGCCGATCCGGGGTCCAAGATCGAAAAGGCCCGCGAACTCGGAGTGCAAGTCGTCGATGAAGTCGCGTTCCGGAAGACATTGTTATAATCCTGACCCATGGTCACATTCACCACACGATGGCTCGTTCCCGCTTTCGCGACCGTTTTCCTGGCCACCGGCAGTGCGGCAATCGCCCAGAACGGGGTGGCCGAAGACGTTGATGAACCGCAGACGCCCGAGCAGACCATCACGGTGGACGTCGATTATGTCAGTGTGGCATTCACGGTCTTCGACGACGACGGCCGGTTGATCACCGGCCTCGAGCGGGACGACATCCGCGTGTTCGAAGGCGACGTCGAGCAGCAGATCGTGGATTTCGACGCCGAGACCGACCTTCCCCTCACTCTCGCCCTCATCATCGACGTCAGCGGCAGCATCCGCGAGCGCCTGGAATTCGAACAGCAGGCAGCGATCGAGTTTTTCTACACGACGATCGAGGAAGGGCGCGACCAGGGAATGCTGGTGGCCTTCGATTCGGCGGTCGACGTTCTCCAGGAATTCACCGACAATCCCGAGCAGCTTTCCGAAGGCGTGCGCCGCATCCGGGCCGGCGGGGGAACGGCGCTCTACGACGCGATTTACCTCTCCATCAGCCAGCGCATCACCGAACAGCAAGGCGAAGGCCGGCGCGTCGTCGTCGTGATCAGCGACGGGGACGACAACTCGAGCCGGGTTTCGCTGACGGAGACGCTCGATCTCGCGCAGCGCAACGATGTCGTGGTCTACACGATCAGCACGAACTCCACCACGAACTTCGTCAGCCCCGAACGCCGGCGCGGCGATCGCACGCTGGAAACGTTTGCCGAGGAGACCGGGGGCCGGGCCTTCTTTCCCACCAAGCTCGAGGATCTGGCGAGCAACTTCGCCGACATCAGCGAGGAGCTCCGCTCGCAGTATTCACTCGGATACAACCCGACCAACCTGGCGCGCGACGGGTCGTGGCGCGAGATCCGGATCGAAACCCTCGACGAGGACCTCGAGGTCCAGCACAGGCCCGGGTACCAGGCGCCCAGCGGAGAGTGACGCTTCAGCTCGACGCGGCGTTCCTGCTCTCCACCGAAAGCTTGCGTACGGTCACGCCCGCTTCGCGGAACAAGTTGAACGCGTACTCGTTCAGCGGGTAGTCCTTGTTGTACACGACTTCGCGGATTCCCGAGTTGATGATCATCTTCGCGCAGAGCAGGCACGGCGCGAACGTCGTGTAGATCGTCGATTCGGTCAGCCCGACGCCATGGTAGGCGGCCTGCACGATCGCGTTTTCCTCTCCGTGCGAACAGAGGCACTCCGCCAGTCCGGTTCCCGAGACAGCCAGGCTGTTGCAACGAGGACAGCCACCTTCGTTGCAGTTGGTCGTGCCCCGCGGGGTGCCGTTGTACCCGGTGGAGATCACGCGCCGGTCGCGGACGATGACGGAGGCTACCTTGCGCTTGAGGCAGTTGGACCGCGTGGCCGTCACCCGCGCGATGTCCATGAAGTACTGGTCCCACCCCGGACGCGGGACGCTGCAGAGGATCGTGATCAGGAGCCGGTCGACGTCTTGCTTCAGCTCGTCGAGTGACCCGTCGTTCGGTAGCGTGTAATCGGCGAGGGCGGCGACACCCTCGAGGTTCTGCGCGTGGTTGCCGCCCCTGGCCTCGCGGGCGTCGAGTTCGAGAAACGCGTCATAGGTCCCCGGATCGCCCTCCCGGTTGCGCCTGGCGATCCGTTCGAAGCGCTTCTTCGTGTCGGCGGTCACGAGCACGAGGCGGAAGTGGCCGGAATGCCGAAGGGCGTCGACTTCGGCGGGATTCCGGATCGAGTCGATGACGGAGTTGCCGTCCGGGTCGATTTTGCGCAGGATGCGTTGCGCGAGGACGGCGGGGCCGTGTTGTTCCCGGAGCTCGTTGCCGACGGCGATCAGGGACTCCCGCGACGGCTCCTGGCCTCGGGCGCGGATCTCGTCGCGGATCGCGTCCGACAGCGAATGGTAGTCGAAACCGCGGTCCAGGAGGTCGCGGGCGACCTCCCCTTTTCCCCCGCCATTGGGTCCCGTCAATCCGATCAGCATTCCAGGGCGTCCTCCATCCGCTAAAATACTATGTCCTGAAACCGTCATGCGGCTTTTCCCGTCCTCGGGTGCGGGAACCCGTCCCGCCGGTGGTCGCGAAATCCCGGAGAAAGGCCCGGACCCCATAAGATGACAATGACGACAACTCTATCCCCGCATGTGGCCATGATCTCGGTCGAGTGCTTTCCCTACGTGAAAGTGGGAGGGCTCGGCGACGTCGTCCCGGCCCTCTCGCGTGAACTGGACAAGCTCGGCCTGCCGGTCTCCATCGTCATCCCCGCGTTCCGGACGATCGACTTCGCGTATTGGGGATTCACGCTGGTCGACATCGCGTCCGACCGGGATCGGATCTCCGAGTTCGCCCCGGAAACCGTCTACCGCGCTACGTTGCCCTCGACCAACGTGGACGTTTACGCTGTCGGCGGAAAAGGCCACTTCGACCGCGAAGGCGTCTACGTCGATCCGGAAACGCGGGCCGAATACGACGACCAGCTCGAGCGGTGGGTCTACTTCCAGTTATCGGCGTTGTGGATCCTGGCGAAAAAGCGGCCGGACCTCGACATAATCCATCTGCACGATCACCACACCGGTTTCGTTCCCCGTTATCTGGACCAGTACTTCCGGTCGGACACCGCGCTGGGACGAACGGCGACGGTGGGAACGATCCACAACCTGGCGTACCAGGGGTCGTTCGAGGGCGCCCGTTGGCCGGCAACCCGGCTCGACGGTGGGCTCACGCCCGAGTCGTCGGCGGAATTTTACGGGAGCATCAATCTTCTCAAAGCTGCCCTCGTCGATTCCGATGTCCTGACGACCGTCAGCCCGACCTACGCGCGGGAAATCCAGACGCCGGAGTTCGGCTTCGGACTGGAAGGAGTGGCGCGCCACCGCGGGGAGGATCTATTCGGCATCGTGAACGGCGTCGACACGGAGTTGTGGAACCCGGCGACGGACACGCTGATCGCCGCGCCGTATTCGATGGATTCGATGGAGGGGAAGGCCGTCAACAGGATCCACCTCCTGGAAGAGTTCGGGCTCGATCCGGCCCGTCATGGCGGCCCCGTGATCGGCATGATCAGCCGGATCGAACGCCAGAAGGGATTCGACCTGCTCCTGCCCGTGCTTGAGGAACTGCTTTCCCGCGAAGTCTTCTTCATCCTGCTCGGCAAAGGCATCCGGGAGATCGAGGAGGAGACCGAGACGATCGTTGCCCGCCACGCGGACCGCGCGGCCGCGCGTTTCGGATCCGACGAGGGGCTGGCCCACCGCATCGAGGCGGGGGCGGATGTGTTCCTGATGCCGTCGCGGTACGAACCGTGCGGCCTGAACCAGATGTACAGTCAGGTGTACGGTACCGTCCCGGTCGTTCGCGCGACGGGCGGGCTGGCCGATACGGTCTTTGAGTTCGATCCGGAAACCGGGGAGGGAACGGGTTTCGTGTTCTCGTCGACGAATCCCGCCGACCTGGTCGCGGCGGTCGACCGCGCGCTGAAGGTCTGGACCTATCCCGATCTCTGGCGCCGCGTGCGGTCCAACGGCATGCGCGCGGATTTCAGTTGGGCCCGGTCGGCTGCCGCGTACGTCGATGTGTACCGCCGCGCGATGGCCAAACGGTCCGGTGAGCCACGAAGCGCGGGACGGTGACTTGCAATCCCGATCGAAAGTCTCTGCGCGAATAGCGCGTCGACCGTGATTCTCGATTCCGACGATCGTTGGGGCGCGACGCGATCGAACCGGAGACGCTCCCCTCCAGGGCGCTCTCGGTATTGCGCGACACCCAGAACGAATTCTTGCTGTCGGACATCAGCCTTTTCGAAGCCTCAACGCTCAGCCGCAAGGGACGTGTCGACCTGGGGATGCCGTTCGACGAATGGCTCGAACGAGCGTTGCCGCACAGTCTTGAGGTCTTACCCATCTCCGCGCGCGTCGCGTTGGCCGAAAACGGGCTCCCGGACACGTTCCGAGGCGACCCGGCGGATCGCTTGATCGCGAGCACGGCGATCGCCCACGACCTGGCGCTCTTGACGCCCGACCAGAAGATCGCGTTTCATCGAGTCTGTACGACCATCCGGTACAGGTGGCCCCGGTCGAAGCGGCGGCGCTGAGCCACGGCCCGGCGAGAGTACAATGTGGCCTATTGCTCTTCTCCTCACGCACATCCGCGTGGAGCGACCGGGGAGCCCCATACTGCCCTGAGACACAGGTTCATTCTTCATCTCCTCTTCGCCTTCATTGGCTCACTCCCCCTTGCTCGCGCGCAGTCGCTCCCGGAAGACCGCGGGATCGCCGGCCTCCGGCAGGCGCTGGACCGGCTCGACGTCGTGG
>CAZTTI010000097.1:0-6260 GCA_964615925.1 uncultured Solibacteraceae bacterium | reverse complement strand
CGAGTTCGGCGAAATCGGCGCGCCGGTGGAGAACCTCGCCGGGACACGGGGGTGTACAGCCGGCACGCTGACGCTTCAGCAGATCGAAGGGCCGTTTTACAATCCGAAAACTCCCGAACGGCGGGATATCCGCGACGCGTTCGTCACGAACGACTCGCTCGTCCTTGCCGGACGCGTCCTCGATTCCCAATGCCGACCGATCGGGGGAGCCGTCCTGGATTTCTGGCAGACGGATCACGAAGGGCGTTACGAACAGCACAGTTACCGGTATCGGGGTCACCAGTACACCGACTCCGAGGGACGCTTCGAACTCGTCACCGTGAGGCCGCACGCCTACACGGCCATGAGCATCTTCCGGACGCCCCACATTCACGTGAAGGTGCAGGGGCCGGAGACGCCGTTGCTGACGACCCAGCTCTACCTTCCCGATGCGGAAGAGACCAACGCCCGGGACGGAGGTTACGATCCGTCGCTGGCGATTGAATACGTGGGGCACGAAGGCGTCGCGCGCCGGGCGATTTTCGATTTCGTCCTGGCGAGCGCCTGATCGAACTGCATGACGACGATCAATGGTCGATCCAGGGGGGCGACCCGCCTGCTGTGGGTCCATGCGAGCATGTTCGCTGTGATCGCGGTGGCCTCCTACGTCTCCCCTCAGACCGTCTTCGGCGAATCCGCCTGGCTGCCGCTCTCGCGACTCGCGGTGCTCCTTTTCGCGGCCGTATTGCTCACGATGGCCGTCATCATGGGGGGCAACGCATTGCTGGATTCGCCGCGCCAGGTCCGGCTTGCGGTTTTCGCCGCACTCGCGATCGACGTGCAGGTGCCGATCCTGATGTTTTCCCAGCCGGCTTCGCTCGAATATCTCGAGAGCGGTCTGGGCATCCCCTGGTTTCTCGTTCCGCTGACGTTTCTCGTGATGGTGGGTTTGACGGTCCGTTGCCTGCTCGGGATGCGGCGCGAAATGGCGGGCGTTTAGCCTCCGGACGCAGGTCGTCCCGAACATCAGAAAATCGCCAATTCCGGGACCAACACGGCCTTTTCGGGCATTTTTACCCGCCGAGAGCGACACATCCGAGGATGCGGATCGCGTTTGCAGGCGGTGGGGCCGAAGGACGTGGCCCGGCCGGAACATGGCAAGTTGCGTGCACGTTGCCGGGCATGGCTTCGAGAATCGTCCGCTATAATTCCTTTGGAGGTTCCAAGTGCCTCCGACGTTAGAGGAACGCGTGGCTTTCCTGGAAGGGAAGGTGGAAGAACACTCCAGAGGTGTCGGCGAAGTTCGCGAGTTGATCGTCCAGCTCGACGGCCACGTCCGTGCGCTGGACAGGAAGCTGGACGAGCGCATCACGGCCCTGGACAAGAAGCTGGACGAGCGCATCACCGCGCTGGACAGGAAGCTGGACGAGCGCGTCACGGCGCTGGACAGGAAGCTGGACGGCCACGTCTTCGCTCTGGACCAGAAGGTCGAAGGGCTGCGCGTTGAACTGGGCTCCGGCATCGAAGCCGTGGATCAGAAAGTGGACCGCTTCCGGGAAGAGCTGGCCCATCGCATGGACCAAATCGATGTCCGGCTCAACGGCCGCATGGATGCCCTCGATCAAAAGGTCTCCCGTCAGTTTACCTGGCTTGTAGGCATTCAGGTCGCCGTGTTGCTGTCGGTCATCGGCGCGTTGGTGACGGGATAGCACGACCGGAGGACTTCAGCATTTGGCCTTGAACTCGGAAATGGCGATTTCTTCCACAACACGCGATTTCTTCCACAACACAATGATGACCATGGTCAATCTGAAGATTCAGGCGGCGATCACCTCCCCAACTTTGGATACCAGTGCCCCTCGTCCATCGGATCCACGGCCGGCGGCGCCTCAGCCATCTCGACGTCGGGGAACAGTTTCGTTTTGAACCCCTCGAAATCCCGCGCCCATTCCTTGTGGTTGTACGCGCACACCGGAAGGCAGATCGAACAGTAGGAGTATTTCGCAAAGTACGGAAAACACCGCCCTGTGTCGACCATGTAACGGTCGTTGCCGAGGTGGTCTTTCCCCGCTTCCGGGCTTCTCTCGTCCGGTATGGCATCGGCCGGGCAGAACTTGCGGCACGCGCGGCAATGGTCGCAGAACGCGGCGATGCCGGCATCGACGGGACGATCGGTTTCGAGCGGGATCGACGCCGCCACGCTCCCCATCCGGAACAAGGGCCCCAGCTCGGGATGGATGATCGATCCGTGACGCCCGAGCTCCCCGAAACCCGCCTTCAGGCCGATGGGAATGTGCAGGAGGTCGCTGTCGCCGATCGGATGTTCCACCCGGCAGGCGTATCCCAGTGAACGAACGTGATCGGCCAGCCGGATCACGGTCTCCCCCAGCGTGAAATAAACCCGAAGACATTCGATCGCGGATTCGCGGGACGGCACGACCTGGAACTCCCGCCACCGCATGCGCTGCCCGACGGCGATGGCGAACTTCTCGGCCACCGTCCGTCCCCGATAGACGTCCGACGGTTCAATGGCGGCAATGCCGACGATGTCGGCGCCGAACTCCCTGGCCTTCTGTTTCAAATATGACGAGGCTTCGGCGGGAGATTCGAACTCGTGGCGTTCGGCCGCCACCTCCCCTTCGAAGCGGGGATACTGATCCTCGAAGATCTTTCTCAGGTAGTCGTCGACCTCGTCAACGCGAATGGACCGGCCCCCCACCGCGGCGTACCACGATTCCCACCGAAACGCAGGAGGGTTTGGAGACTCAGTCGGCATGCTCCGCGTACGGTACCGCGTCGCTCCGTACGGAGGGATAGTATTTTTGGACTAGTGCCGGACGTCGGAATCGAGGAGCGGCGCGTTCGAGTGATAGGCTGATGGGATGAAGCGGTTCCAGCTCGGCTTTCTCGGGGTCGCGGCTCTCGGTTTAACGGTGGCATGCGCGCCGGAAGCCGACCGCTCGCCCACCACCGTTTCCGGCATGGACGGTCCCGGCCTCACCGGCGTCCTCGCCGACGAGAACGGCGAGCCGCTTCCCTGGGTGAACGTGATGGCATGCACACGGGCGGTCTGTTATTACAGCGACAGCGCGGCCGACGGGCGCTTTCTCTTTTTCTTCGACGGCCCCATCGAGGGGCTGATCAAAACAGCGGGAGACCTCTCGGCCGAACTCCGCCGCAGCTCACCCATGGTGCCGGTCACGATCGCGGTCGACGAGTTCCTCGACGTCGGCACGGTCCACGTCCCGTTTCTACGAGAGGGATCGCCGGTTCAATCCGGTCGAACGATCTTCGAAGCGGGCGACGGACTGGTGCTGGAGTTCGACCCGGCCGATATCGAGACCGCCCCGGGAACGATGCTGGCCGATGTCGCCGCCCGGAGACTGCCCGACCGCATCGTTCCGGGATATCCCGGCATCGATTCCGGCGCCGTCGTCGCCGTCTATGCGCTGCACCCGTTCGCCGCCACGAGCATCACACCCATCGGCGTGCGGATCCCGACGGATCTCCCGGAGGGAACGCCCATCCATCTGCTGACCATCGACGAGATCGACGGATCGTTTTCCGAAACCGTCGACGCGGTGGTTGAAGCGGGCGCGATTGTCACGCCGGAAGGGACGGGCATCACCCGGCTCACCCACATGGTCGTCGTACGCGCCGACTGAAGACCGCCCTATTCCACCCCGAACGCCAGGAGGACGTTTCCCGGCAACCCGACGATGCCGCCGTTTCCGGAAAGCATGTAGACCATGCCTCCGGCGACCACGGGCCCCGGGCCATCGAAAGAACCGCCGCGGGCCTCGACGCCGTTGTTGGACTCGAACTCGCGATTCGCGTCGAACGTCCAGACGATCGTGCCGTCTTCGCGCGCGTAGAAACGCATCCCCCCGTCGGCCGAGCCCGAAAACACGCCACCGGGAATCGCCGTCACCGCGGCCGATTGCGTCGCACCGCACCCCCCGCCGAAACCGCCCCGGCCCCCGCGGCCTCCACGACCACCGCGCCCGGCGGGTGCCGCGGCCTGGGCGTTCGCGCACAGCGGCGACTCGGGCGGCGTATACCAGACGCGTTCGCCGGTTTCGAGATCCACTGCATGGATGCCGCCGGTCTCCGGGCTGAAGTAACCGCCGACGGCGACATACGCCACGCCGTCGCCCGCCGCCGATCCCCAGACACCGCCCACGGCACTGCCGGGACCCGCGCGATACTCCCACACCGTGGCGCCGTCGTTTTCCGGATCGAGCGCGTAGAGCATGCCCGACTTCTGGGGAACGACGAGGAGGCCGCGCCCGCTGGCCGTCGTCGTCAAGAGCGGCGAGGCGGAGAAATCGTAGTCGGGCCCCACTTCCTCGGGGCAGTTCGGGTTGTCCGAACCCGGCTGGCATCCCATCAGCCACGCATCCCCGGGAAGCAGCTGGTTGGTCCAGACGATGTCTCCGCTCTCGATGTCGATCGCGATCACGGCATCCGCCGTTTCCGGAACGGGCTCGGCGTAAGCGTTCCCGGTGGCCGCGTAAATCAGCCCGCGTTCGGCGTCGACGGTCGGAGCACTCCAGATTCCCACACCGGCCGGACCCCAGAGCGGAACTCCCGCCGTGCTCGTCCCACGACGCACGGGCTCGTCGACCGTGTACGTCTTCCAGACGACGTCCCCGGTCTCGGTGTCGAGAGAGGTAATGCTGCCCCGGAAGCGGCAGCATTCGTATTCCGGATTCGATGCCGCGCTCTCCTCGGAAACACCCGTCATCGGAACGTAAAGCCGGCCGTCGTGGAGCGTCAGAGCCCCGGTCCCGCGAACCGCGAGATGGTCTTCCACCTTGGTGCTCCAGATCTGTTCGCCGGTTTCGGCGTCGACAGCGTACGCGTTGGCCTGCATGTCGACGAAGTACACGGCATAGCCACCGCCGGTTCTCGGCCCCACCGATAACGCGCTCCGCACCCCCGACTGCGGAAGGAAGGTCCAGTACGTGCACCCGGTCTCGGCGTCGAGCGCGTACACCGCGCCGCCCTGCTGGAGGCCGGTGAAGAGCAGGCCGCCGGCAACGGCCGGTTGCGCGCGGGCCTGAGTCTCGCCCGGAAGGCCGAAGGCCCACTTCAAGGTGAGGTTCGGAACGTCGGAGCCCGTGATTCCTCCCGCCGACTCGGGCTGAAACCGCTCGTTCCGCGCGTCCGGTCCCCAGCCGTTCCACCCCGGCATCGAGGAAGGATCGGCGATGCGGGCGGGTCCGGCGCACAGTCCATCGGTGATCGTGACCGTGCGGTCGACGTATTGCTGATCGGTCAGGAATTCGGCGACGGCGATGCGCTCCGGGTCGGTCATTCCCTGCCCCTGGAGGGACATCGCCCCCTCGGTGAGGGCGCTGACGATGAAGTTTGGGGAAAAGTTTCCGAGTGTCTCGCGCGTGGGCGTGCCGGGTTCGAGATCCGCACCCGAGTGACAACTCGCGCACCGGGATTCGAACACGTCCGCGCCGTCTTGTGCCTCGAGTGGCAGCCCACTGCCTGCGACGAGGACCGAGAACACCGCATATCGGACGAAACGCATGAAGCCTCCTTGGGCACCACGGTCGACGAGAATGATTCCCCGAGTATACCGGAACCTTATTCCAATGATTTCATTGGCATGCACCTCATGTGGTCACCCCCGAACCTTCTTTTGAGCACCGCGACCGAAGCCCTGTTGGACTCTTTGAACAGCGCCGCCGCGTGGACGTGGTTTGATGCTAGAGTTTCGAGCATGAACGATATTCACGCCACGACGAGAGTGAGGTTCGCCGCGCTGTTCGGCATCGCGGGACTGTTGATCACGGGTTCGATGACGCTGGCCAACGATTGGCCACACTGGCGCGGACCGAACGCCAACGGCGTCAGCGACGAGGTCAACCTTCCCTTCGAATGGTCGACGACGGAAAACGTCGCCTGGAAGCTCGACCTGCCCGGCCGCAGCGGGGCGACGCCCATCATCGTGGGCGAACGAATTTTCGTAAACGTCACCGACGGTGAGGAGCTCGAACTCTGGGCCGTCGACCGCCGGAACGGGAGCGTGATCTGGACCCGCCGGCTGGGCGGCGGCAACGAGCAGCTCATGAAGGGCAACCGGGCCAACCCGTCGCCCGTCACCGACGGCGAGAACCTCTGGGTGATGAGCGGCCACGGCCTGCTCCGGCGCTACGACCTCGACGGCAACGAAATCTGGATGCGCGACATCCAGGCCGACCACGGGGAGTGGGGCCTGCTCTGGGGCTACGGATCTTCTCCCGTCCTCCACGGCGACTCCCTCT
>CAZTTI010000096.1:0-4861 GCA_964615925.1 uncultured Solibacteraceae bacterium | reverse complement strand
CACTATTCCCCTGGTGCCCCTTGCCGCTCCGGCCCGGCCGGGTTTATTTAACGATCCCGCCTCAATGGGCACGGGGGGGGCGGCATACGCCGCGCCCTCGGCCGGCTACACGCTGTAATAGAGCTGGAACTCGACGGGATGCGTCGACTGGCGCAGCGTGGTGACCTCGTCCATCTTCAGACCGATGTAGGCGTCGATCAAGTCGTCCGTCATGACGCCACCCTGGGTGAGGAACTTCCGATCCTTGTCGAGCGCGTCGAGGGCAACGTCCAACGACGGCGCCACGGTCTTCAGTTTCTTCTCTTCGACCACGGGGAGAGCATAGAGATCCTTGTCCACCGGCTTGCCAGGGTCGAGTTCGTTCTGAATACCGTCGAGGCCCGCCATCATCATTGCGACGAACGCCAGATAGGGATTCGCGGTCGAATCGGGGAACCGCACTTCGATACGCCGCTTGGTGGCGTCGGCAACGAAAGGGATCCGGATCGATGCCGAACGGTTCCGGGCGGAATAGGTCAACGTGGTCGGCGCTTCGAACCCCGGAACGAGCCGGCGGTAGCTGTTCGTGCTGGCGTTGGTGAACGCGTTGAGGGCGCGAGCGTGCTTGATGATCCCGGCGATGTAGTGAAGCGCCAGCTTCGAGATGCCCCCGACTTCCTTGCCTGCGAACAGGTTCTTGCCCTTCTTGACCAGGGATTGATGGACGTGCATTCCGTTGCCGTTGTCGCCGACCAGCGGTTTGGGCATGAAAGTCGCCGTCTTTCCGGCCTGAAACGCCACATTGTGCACGACGTATTTCAGAACCTGGATCTGATCGGCCTTGTCGACGAGCGACCCTGCGCCGACACCGATCTCGCACTGGCCCGCCGTCGCCACTTCGTGATGGTGTACTTCCGGAACGAGGGCCATCGCGTTGAGCGCGAGGCTCATGTCGCCGCGAAGGTCGGCGAGCGAGTCCACCGGCGGGACGGGAAAATATCCACCTTTGACCGAAGGGCGATGGGCCAGGTTGCCGTTCGGCAACTCCTGCGCGGACGCCCAGGCCCCTTCAACGGAATCGATCTCGTAAAACGAGCGCTCCATTCCCGAAGCGTAGCGCACGTCGTCGAACACGAAGAACTCGTTCTCGGGTCCGAAGAACGCGTCATCGGCAACGCCGGTCGACCTCAGGTACGCCAGCGCGCGCTTGGCGCAGGTCCGCGGGCAGCGTTCGTACCCCAGGCCGGTCTCCGGCTCGACGACGTCGCACCGAATGTTGAGTTGCTTGTGTTTCGCGAAGATGTCGATCACGGAGGTCCGGACGTCCGGCATCAGGATCATGTCGGACTCGTGAATGAACTTCCATCCCTGGATGGAGGAACCGTCGAACATCTTTCCGCCCGTGAGAAATTCCTTGTTTACTTCTCCGGCCGGAACGGTGACGTGCTGTTCTTTCCCCTTCGTGTCGGTGAAGCGAAGGTCGACGAACTTGACGTCTTCCTGTTTGATTGTCTTGAGTACATCAGCGGGTGTCATCGTTGAGTGAAACCTCCGTTGGACGAACCGATTCTTGTGAACGTGCAGGCCGGATGCCCGCCGGGTCCCCGGCGGACGGGCTAGTTTACATTTTTTTCTAATGCGGGCGCAAAGTATTAGCCTTTCTGATTTCCGAGGCCTCCGAGTTTGGTCGGTCTCGACACGCGCCGCCGGCGGCGGACGTGCTAAAATATAGGGCTTGTTTGCCTTAGGAGGCGTGCGTGTGTCCTGTGCGCGCTCCGAATCCGGGATCACGAAATTGAAGCGAGCCGCGCATGGAAATCCTGCATTCGATCGCGACGTGGCTGGAAGCGACGCTGCTGCCGTATGGCCCGTTCGGGCTGATGGTCCTGGCGATTTGCGACTCGTCGTTCCTGTCGCTTCCCGAGGTCAACGATGTCCTGTTGATGACGTTTTCCATCCGGCAGCCGGACCGCATGGTGACCTACGCCGCGATGACGACCCTCGGATCCGTGATCGGTTGCTCGATCCTGTATGCCGTGGGGCGGGGCAGCGGCGCGGCGTTTCTCCATCGACGCCTCCAGCGGAATGTGTCCCAGGGGAGGCTGGCCGACGTCGAGCGCTGGTACGGGCGCTATGGCATGCTCGCGGTGATCGTTCCGTCGCTCTTGCCGCCGCCGACTCCGTTCAAGATGTTCGTTCTCTCGGCTGGCGCGTTCGGGATTTCCTGGCCGCGGTTCATCCTCGCCGTGACGATCGGCCGCAGCATTCGTTACTTCGCGCAGGGAATCCTGGCCGTGATGTACGGGGAGATGGCGATACGGTTCGTCCAGGCCAACTTCCCCACGATCGGGATCGTTCTGTCGCTCGTCATCGTGGGTTCGGCGATCGCGTTCGTGATCTGGCGCCGCCGTGGACGCTCCGAACCTGCACATTGATGGTCCGGTTTGGCCTCGTCGTGGCTTTATTGGTGGCCCTGCCCGCCTGCAGTGCGTGGAACACGCGGCAGGTGCCGCCCGAACAGGTTGCGCTGCCCGCGTTGTCGATTCCGCGCGCGGAACTGCTGGACCGACTCGAAACCTTGAGCAACTCCATCGATACCTTGCGGGCCAGCGTGACCTACGAAGCCAGCGTCGTTCTTCCCAACGGGGAGGAACGCACGTCACAGCCGATCAACGGAGGCCTGGTGGCGACTCGTCCGTCACTGTTGCGAATGCAGGGGCAGGTGCCGCTCGTCGCCGTCACGGCCTTCGATATGAGCGCGGACGCCCGCGAGTTTCGCCTCTCGATCCCCCCCCGGGACGAGTTCTTCACCGGCGGCAATGAAGTGCGCGTCAAGCACGAGAATCCCATGGTGAACCTGCGGCCCCAGGACATTCTGCGTTCGCTCTTCGTCGATATCCGGCCGTACCTCGAATCGGACCGGTTTGCAACCGTGGTGAACCAGGTTCCCGAGGGAATACGCAGTTACTATGTGGTGGAATTCATCGACCTCTCTGCCGGTGCCGCGGATGCCGTCGTCGTCGAGCGACTATTCGTGGACCGGTTCGACCTCGAGGTGGCCCGCAAGAGGCTCTTCAACAGCGAAGGGCAGCTGGAAATGAACGTCGAGTATTCCCTCCACCGGGACGTGGACGGCGTCCCGTTTCCGGGTGAGGTTTTCATGGAACGGCCGCTGGAGCAGTACTCGCTTCGCATCGAGTTCCACGACACCCAGATCAACGTCGCGCTCCAGGACAGCGTGTTCGACCTGGACCCGCCCGACGGGATTCCGGTCACGGTTCTCGTCGACGGCGAAGACCTGACGGCGAACCCGGAGTAGGCCGTGAATCGAGAGATCATCCTTTCCAACTTCCGCCAGCGTCCCGTACGAACCGTCGTCAGTGCGCTCGCGGTGGCGATCGAAGTTGCGCTGATCCTGCTTGTGATCGGTCTGGTGAACGGCATCATCACCGAGACCGGCGAGCGCACCGCTGGCGTCGGTGCGGACATCATGGTCCAGGCTCCGGGGAGCCAATTGTTTGTGGGCTTGAGCTCGGTCGCGATGCCGGTCGAGCTCGATCAGCTCATCACGCCGGTCGACGGAGTCCGGGCGGTCGCTCCCGTCCTGGTCCAGTTCAACACGGATGACGCGCTCGAACAGATCTACGGCATCGAACCGGAGAGCTACGAGGACATCACCGGAGGATTCCGGTTCATCACCGGGGAGATGTTCGACGGTCCGGGGGAACTCGTCGTCGATGATGTGTGGGCGCGATCGAGGCAGGTCGGAATCGGGGACGCGGTCCGTGTTCTGAATCACGATTTCACGATCGCCGGAATCGTCGAGGAGGGGCAAGGCGCCCGGGTCTACATGGACCTGGGGGCGGCGCAGGAGATGGCGGGCCGTCCCGGACAGACGTCGATCTTTTATGTCGCGCTTGAGGATTCCGAGCGCGTCTACGAAACGATCGACGAACTGGAGGAAATCTTCAACGCGGCCAGCGACGCCGAGGGGACCGAAGGCTACCGGTTCGTCCCGATCGGAGACCTTGTCTCGATGATGATGAACGCGAGCGTTCCGGCTCTGGACGCGTTCCTGTCCGTCGTGGTCGGCGTGTCCGTTGTCGTGGGCACGCTGGTCATTTTTCTCTCCATGTACACGACGATCAGCGAAAGAACCCGGGAGATCGGGATCCTGCGCTCGCTGGGCGCGACCCGCGGATTCGTCGTCGTCCTGATTCTCGAGGAGACCTTGTGGCTGGCCGTCATCGGCGTCGCCGGCGGCGCGTTGGCCAGCCTGATCGGCACCCAGGCGATCCCGTATTTCTTTCCGACCGTTCCCATCCTCGTCACGGCGGACTGGATCCTCCGGGCGTCGCTGATCGCCGTCGCGAGCAGCCTACTCGGGGCCGTCTATCCCGCGTTGTCCGCCGCGTCCCAGGATCCGGTCGAGGCGCTCGCGTATGAGTAACGACGCCGTGCTCGAGACCGTGGATCTCCGGAAGACGTACCAGTCCGGAGCGGTTCCCGTCGAAGCCCTCCGGGGTGTGAGCTTTGCCATTCCCGCGGGACAGATGACGGCCATCATCGGGCCTTCCGGGTGCGGAAAGTCGTCGCTGATGCACATCCTCGGCGCGATGGCGCGGGCCACGGCGGGTCGGGCGCTGGTCGAGGGGCAGGATATCGCCGACATGGACGATCGCCGACGAACCGCTTTCCGCCGCGACCGGGTCGGGTTCGTGTTCCAGAAATTCAACCTGCTGCCCACGATCACCGCGCGGTCCAATATCGAGCTCGCCCTCCGGATTCACGGGAGCCAGAACGACCCCGAGACGCGGGATCGCGTCGAGGAGATCCTCGACCTGCTCAAGATCCGCGACAAGGTCGGACGCCGTCCCGCGGA
>CAZTTI010000095.1:0-5751 GCA_964615925.1 uncultured Solibacteraceae bacterium | reverse complement strand
CATCCCCAGGTGCCGAGCCGTGGTCTGGAAGTGGTGCGACTCCGCGGACCGCGACCAGCCTCGGGCGGGATCCAACTCCCCCGCCAATGCGTGGAGGACCGTGTCAATGTCGGGACAGAGGCGGAGCCCGAACGCCTCGCGATCGTCGCCGACGTTGACGACGGCCCGGACATCCTCCTCGGGCAGGACGTCCACCAGGCCCACCAACAGTTTTGCCCCGCCGATACCGCCGACGAGAACGGTCACATGACTCATGTTCGGATGTGGCTCCAGACGGCCATAGTACCAGAAGTGCGCCGGCCTGCCCTCAGTCGGCGGGCGCAGGGAAAGCCCGTTCCAGAAAGCCGAACGTCTCGCGAAGATACCGGTCGGGATCCGTCTCGAACGCGCGTCCATGGCCGGCGCCGGGAACTTCGACGAGAGCCGAATCGGGATGTGCCGACGCAGCGCGCAACCGGCCGGCCACCTCCGGCGGCATCCGCACGTCCTCGGACCCCGCAATGATGAGGACAGGCAGGTCCTCGCGCTCGCCGAGCGCGCGCTCGACGTCACCATCGGATGCCCTGAAGCCCATCCGAAACGTCGTGACGGCCAGGATGAGGTCGGCGACGGGAAAGGCGGGCAGCGGCGTGATCAACTTGACGTGATGACGGATCGTGTCGTCGAGGGAGAGGAAGCTCGAGTCGGCGATCACGGCACTGATTGCGTCCGGGCAGTTCCGAGCCGCGAGCAGGGAAGACGCCGCCCCCAGCGACACGCCCCATGCCGCGACCGGGCGGAGCGGATCCGATGCACGGACATACCGGGCCGCGGAGCAGACGTCGCGGCTCTCGTGGACGCCGAGGGTCTGGTACGCCGGATCGCTCGCTCCATGGTTCCGGAGGTCGATCAACAGGACGCCGTAGCCCCGCCGGACGGCTTCGGCCCCGCGTTCGACCAGTTCCAGACGCGAGCGGTTGAGGCCGTGCACGAACACGATCGCCGGACGCCGTGGGTCTCCACGGTGCCACCATCCCGCGATTGCGAGTCCGTCTTCGGTCTCGATCCGGACATCGGCCGGGTCGAGGCCGGCTGCCGCGGGATCGAGAGGATTGCGTTCGGGAAAGGAGAACGACGCGTTCGTGATCAGAAACGAGGCGCCGATCGGGAGGAGGACCAGGAGCAGGCCCAGGAGCCCGGCCCCGCCGAAGGCCGCAAGAATGGCCGCCCAGCGTACCCAGCCCCGCCTCGGCCGTGTCCCCTTCATCGTGCCGCCGCATCGGGACTCGGACCGGTCCCCGGTTCGGAGTGGGAGAGGACGGCCAGCACCTCGCCGGTCTGGATGTCGACGAGTTCGTACCATACCTGGAACGGCGGCGTGGCGGTGACGAGGCCGTCGATCGGATAACGGCGCTTGCCGCCGGGTTCGAGGTCGTCGGTGAGGATCACTTCGAGCGGCTGGGTGAGGCCGTCGGCAAAGAGGATGACGCGTTGGCCCCGGAATTCGGAATCGATCTGGGCGGATCCGGACGCGTCGATCCCGGCGCGGAGTTCCACGGGGACTTCGAAAACGGGCTCCTCTCCCACGTTTTCGACGACGAGGTTGAAGTGCTGGCGATAGAGCGATTCCTCCGGGGCCGACGACGTGCCGTCCAGCTCGATCGAGAGCGCAACCCGGGCATAATCGAATGCTTCCGGTGCGGTGGAGACGAAGGCCCACCAGAGAAACGCGGCAAGCAGGATCCCGGCCCACGGATATGGAGTCCGGAGCCGGAGTTGTTGGACGAGCCCGTCGATCCGGACCGATTCGCCGGCAATCCGTTTGCCGCATTGCGGGCAAAAGCGGCCGTCGGCCGGCGTCTTCGCTCCACAGAACCGGCAATACATCAGATCCAGTCCCGCGGCTGGAAGTAGCCGAGCGCTGTGGCTTCGGCGCTCCCGGCTTCCGGCGTGAAGTCGTAGATCCAACGCGCCACCGGAGGAAGGCTCATCAGGATCGACTCGGTCCGCCCGCCGGTCTTCAACCCGAAGACCGTGCCGCGATCGTAGACCAGGTTGAACTCGGCGTAGCGCCCTCTCCGGATCGACTGGAAATGCCGCTCGCGCTCCCCGTAAGGGATGGATTTCCGGCGCTCGACGATCGGAGTGTACGCCGGCAGGAACGCGTCGCCAACCGACCGGACGAAGCCAAAGACGTTCTCCAGGTCCTGGTCGAGATAGTCGAAGAAGATTCCGCCGATGCCCCGCATCTCGCCGCGATGCCGGATCGTGAAATAGTCGTCGCACCACTTCTTGAAGCGCGGGTAGTAGTCCGGGTCGTGGGCATCAGAGGCGTGCTTCAACGTGCGATGGAAGTGACGGCAGTCCTCGTCGACCGGATAGCTTGGCGTCAGGTCCGCACCGCCTCCAAACCATTGCGCGTCCCCTTTCTCGAGATAGCGGAAGTTCGCATGGACGATGGGGACATGGGGGTTTCTGGGATGGATGACGAGTGAGATTCCCGCTGCGAAGAACTCTGTTCCCGAACCCTTCGGGATCTCGCGGGCGAACTCCTCGGGAAGCGAGCCGAATACCCGGGAGAAATTGACGCCCCCTTTCTCGAAGACGTTTCCGCCCTCGATCACGCGGGTCCGGCCGCCGCCGCCGCCGTCGCGCTCCCACGCGTCTTCGCGAAATGCGGTGCCGTCGACGTGTTCCAGCGCGGCGGTGATCCGGTCCTGGAGTTCCATGAAGTATGCTGGAGCGTCGTCGCGAAGGTTCATGGCGTCATCTATAACCCGAGAAGCAATGTGCCGAGAAGCAATGTGATGGTACCGAAGAAAAAACTGACCTCCTACACCCGCTCGATAAAATCCGAGTTCGAGCGCACGCTGGGGGAATGGGTTGGGATTCCGACCATCAGCGCCATCCCCGCGCACGCGGCCGACATCCGGAGGGGCGCGGAAACCGCCGTGGCCCACCTCGAGAGTTTGGGCGCCGAGGCGCGCGCGATACCGACGAAGGGAAATCCCGTCGTCGTCGGCACGTTCCGGACTGGAGCGTCCTACCCCACCGTCACCATCTACAACCACCTCGACGTCCAGCCGGCCGACGAGCCCGAGTGGAAGACCGACCCGTTCGTCATGCGATCGCGTTCGGGAGTGTATACCGGCCGTGGGACGACGGACGACAAGGGGCCGGCGCTCACCGCGCTCTACGCCGCGCATTTCGCCGCAGAGAACGGAGTGCCTCTCAACATTCGCGTCTTGTGGGAGATGGAAGAAGAGATCGGCAGCCCCCACTTCGAGGCGTTCGTGAAGAAGAACCGGTCGAAGCTGGCCACCGATTCAATCGTCGTGTCCGACACCGTGTGGCTCTCCCGCTCGCGCCCGGCGATCCCCTATGGGCTTCGGGGTATGCTCACCGCGCGCATCACGCTCGAAACCGGGACACGGGACGTGCATTCGGGATTGACAGGCGGCGGCGCGCGCAACCCGTTGACCGAGCTGGCGGCCCTGGCCGGCGAGTGTGTCGACCCCGCCTCAGGCCGGGTCCGGATTCCGGGATTCTACGATGCCGTCCGCGAGGTGTCCGGCGAAGAGGTCGCCGAGTTCGTGCGGTCGGGATTCAGAGCTTCGACTTTCGCGAAAGCGCATGGGCTCGAGAGGCTGCGATCGCGCGACTCGGCCGAACTCGCACGAAACATCTGGACCGAACCCACGTTCGAGGTTCACGGCCTCGTCGGCGGATACCAGGGGCCGGGCGTGAAGTCGGCGATCGCGCCCCGCGCCGAGCTGAAGGTCAGCATGCGTCTCGTACCCGGCCAGTCGCCGCGGGATGTCTTTCGGTTGCTCCGGAAGTTCGTGGGCGAACGGTGCCGGGATGCGCGCGTGATCTTCGACGGTGGCCTGCCGCCCTTTCTGGGGCCTCGTGGCGGGCCGTACGCCGACGCGGCGCGGCGAGCGATGCAGTCGGCCTTCGGAACCGAGCCGGCTTCGGTGCGGGAAGGTGGATCGATTGGCGCGATCGTGACAATGGACCAGTATCTTCGCGCCCCCATCGTCTTCCTGGGGCTGAGCCTTCCCGAACACGGTTATCATGCGCCCAACGAACACTACGACTGGCGGCAGGCTTCGGGCGGGATGACGATGTTCGTGCGCTACTTCGAGGAGATCGCCCGTCTCCGAACGGAGTAAGGCATCGTTGTCAGAAGTTGTCAGAAACGGTGCCGGGTCACGACGTCCCAATACGAACCGTGATGACCGGAAGCCGCGTCCTCGAGGAATCCGCGGACCGATTGGATGAGGCTCGTCGGCCGGTAGCCGCGCACGTTCTCCGGATGCGGGCGCCCGTAGGTGGGGAAATACGCGCGCAGGAAGACGGCGTCTTCGGAAAAGGTGAAGGCCCCGGCGTTTTCGACCCATCGGTCCCAGCCGTCCGTGCCGAACAGGTAGTACTCCACGTTCGACGTGTAGACGACCGACACCGGCAGGCCGAGTTCGGCCAGATACCCGGCGGCGGAGGCGAGGGCCTCGTCACCGGCGAAGTCGCCGACGAATGGGACCAGGAGGTTCGCTTGTTGAAACTCCCGGAGCCGGTCGAACCGGGCTTCGTTCGCCAGGTAACCGGCGCGCAATCCCGTCTCGTCGGTTTCGATCATGAGCTCGGTGAACGTCGGATAGACCACGTTGTTGCCTCCGAAGCTCGAAAAGCGCATGGCTGGGCCGGCGGCGGCGAACGATTCGTGGACGTAGGTGATGCGCTCCCGGTCCTGGCCGGAGAGATCGACGCGGTACGTCGTCTCGAGCGTCGAGAGGACGCGCTCGATCGTGGCGTCGCGAAGCCGGATGTCCATATCCATCCCCGCCACGCGGTCGAGCATCGTCTCGAGGTCCACATCCACCTCCCACGACGCCGATGAACAATCGCGCGAAAAGAGCAGACACACGAAATCGGTCCTGTCGGGGGATTCCTGGATCAGGATCTTGAACAGCAGGTGCTGGAGCATGTTCTGGCGGCGAATGTCGACGACGAGGGCGAGCGCTGGATCCGAGTACACGATGTAGGTGAAGTTCTGGTCGGGTCCAACTCCGAGGTAGGCTCCGCCGGGTGCGACGCGGCCGGCGAGCCGTCCGAGGACGTGCTGGTACGATGTTTCGTTCGAGATGAAGTTGTCGGTGTCAAAATACCCTTCCGGCTCGGAAAGGCGGTCGATCAGCGGGCCGAAGTCTTCGTCGGGAATCGCGAAGGTCGACTGGGGTCGTGGCGAAGTCCGGAAGACCTCGGGCAAAGCTGGCGAGACCCCCCCGCCGGTCACGATCGACAGGGCGGCCAGCGCCAGGAGCGTGGCTCCAAATACCACCGCCATGGCCGGGAGCGACAGGCGACGTAACGAATGAGCAAGCCGATTCAAAAAAAACTCTCCGCAGGTGGAATCTCCATTGTGGCCGAAGCCCCCGCCAACTGGAACTCGAAACTCGCCGTCATTCTCGCACACGGCGCCGGCAACGCGATGGACTCGGCCTTCATGCGCGATTTTGCCTCCACCGTGGTGGAGATCCCCGCCGTTGCTGTCCGTTTCAATTTTCCGTACATGGAAGCCGGCCGCCGCGCTCCGGATCCGGCATCGAAGCTCGAAGCCGCGTACGGGGCCGTGAAGACAAGCTCCGGGATTCCCATCTCGACGACGTCCGTTGCCCGATGTTATTCGTGAGCGGGACGCGGGACAAGCTCGCCCGGCAGGATCTCATCCGCAACGTCGTCCGGCGGTTGGGGTCTCACGCGACACTGATC
>CAZTTI010000094.1:0-3193 GCA_964615925.1 uncultured Solibacteraceae bacterium | reverse complement strand
CGGCATCATCGTCGACCACAATGCGTCCCGCGTTCCCGGCGACGGGTCCTGCATCTTTCTTCACATCTGGTCCGGCCCGGACTCGGTGACGGCGGGTTGCACGGCGATGCCCCGGGCGTCGCTCGAAGAGATCGCCGGATGGGTCCGGAACGAGGAGCGTCCCGTGCTCGTTCAACTGCCCCGGTTCGAATACGAACGTCTTCGCGAGCCGTGGGCACTACCCTGACGATGGGCTGGATCGTCCTGCTCCCTCCCATCGTCGCGATCGTTCTCGTCCTCTGGACACGCCAGGTCTATCTGTCGCTGCTCACGGGACTCTTCATCGGCACGACGATCCTGTCCGGCGGCGATCCGGTTCGGGGCCTCGGCCGGTTGGTCGACGTCGTCGTCGGCGTCTTTGCGGACGCGGGCAACACGCGCATCATCCTGTTCAGCCTCCTCGTCGGCGGGCTGATCGCCCTGGTACAGGCCTCGGGCGGCGTCGCCGGATTCGTGGGATGGGTGCGCCGGCGTGGATGGGGGCGGACGACACGGAGTGCGGAGTTGCTCGCCTTCGCGGTCGGGATCCTGGTCTTCGTCGAGTCCAGCATCACCTGTCTCATCGTCGGGACGCTCAGCCGCGGGTTTTTCGACGACATGAAGATCGCCCGCGAAAAGCTGGCCTATTACGCCGACGTCACCAGCGCCCCGGTCTGCATGTCGATCCCGCTGAACGGCTGGGGCGCGTTCGTGCTGGGTCTGCTGGCCGCGCAGGGCGTGACGACCGGGGCCGTCGAGCTGCTCGCGCGGTCCCTTCTCTACAATTTCTTCAGCCTGTTCGCGATTGCCTTTGCATTGGTGCTCGCGTTGACGGGATGGAGCTTCGGCAGCATGCGGCGCGCCGAACTGCGGGCCCGCGAGACCGGCGCCCTCGTCCGGCCCGGTTCGAACCCGATGATGGCCGAGGCCGTCGCCGGCATCGGCCCCATCCGGCCCGGCGAGACACGGGCGCGCGACCTGGTCGTGCCGGTTGGGGTGATGGCCGGGATGATCTTCGCCGGTCTGTACATCACCGGGAACGGGAGCATGATGAACGGTAGCGGGTCGACGGCCGTACTCTGGGCGACCGGCGCGGCGATTGGCGTCGCGGCCCTCATGTACGCGGTGCCCCGGCCGTTGGCCGGAGGAAAGCCGCTCATGACGCCGGGGGTCGTTTCCGAATGGGTGCTCAAAGGCGCCTCGGGCCTGGTCGGCGTCGTCGCGTTGCTGGTCTTTTCGTTCGCCCTCGGCCAGGTGTCGCGGGACCTCGGGATGGGGCCCTACGTTGTGGGTTTGATCGGCGAGGACCTGCCGTCGTGGTGGCTCCCGGGAATCGTGTTCGTGGTGGGTTCAGTCGTGTCGTTCACGCTGGGTTCGTCGTGGACGACGTTTGCCATCCTCGTGCCGATCGCCCTGCCCCTGGCCGAGGGACTGGACATCGCGCTCCCGCTGATGCTCGGCGCCGTGTTGTCGGGCGGCGTCTTCGGCGACCTGTCGTCGCCGCTGTCGGACACGTCCATCATTTCTTCGATGGCGGCGGCGTGCGACCACGCCGACCATGTGAACACGCAGCTGCCGTATTCGCTCGCGGTCGCGGGAGCCGCGTTCCTGGCGTTCCTCGTGGCCGGGATCGTCGCGGCGTAGTTCACTCCATCTCCCGGATACGGGTTTCCAGCCGCTTTGCGAACTCCCGGTACCCTTCGTCGTGGGCGTAGCGGAGGGGTTCGCCCACCCGCACATTCACGGTCCCCTTGCCGGGCCACCAGGATCCGGTCGGGAAGACGTCGAACGCGCCCTCGATGCGGAGAGGGACGACGGGCACGTCGAGATGCGCGGCCATGAAGCCGATCCCGGCGCGGAACTCGTGAATCGCGCCGTCGGGCGTCATCCGTCCCTCGGGAAACACCAGCGGGCAGTAACCGGCTCCGACGAGCTCGCCGGTGTACCGCAAGGCGTTCCGGACCTGACCCATCGTCTGGGGCAGCGGGTAGGCATGGAAGGTCGTGCACGCCAGGGCGTAGGCGATTCGACCGAGCACCGTCGGCTTCCCTCCGGGCGGGAAGAAGTACTCCTGGCGCATGGCCGGGGCGATCCGCCCCCGCCAGTGCTTGCCGAGCGCTTCGAAGACGACGGGCGTGTCGAGATGACTCGTGTGCGTGGCGGCCAGGATCACGGGCCGTTCGACCGCGTCGAGGCTCGATGAATGGAGGATCTCGACGCGGACGAAATAGCGGACGAGCGGCCGGACGAGGACCGTACGGAGAACGGCGCCCACGGCGCGCGGGATCGCCCCCCGCGCCCAACGCGGAGGAGACACCGGTCGCCGCTCCCGGCTCGGGGCGTAGACCGCGGCGCGCCCGGCCTCGACCGTCCTCGCCATCTCGCCGATCGTCCGGATCGACGAGAAGTCCGCTTCGTCGATGTCGATCCCGTAACGCTCCTCGATTCCGGAGAGCAGTTCGACCTGTTCGAGCGAGGTGAGCCCCAGGTCCTCCAGCTTCGCCTCCGGATCCTCGAGACGGGAGCGGGGGATGTGGGCGGACCGGGCGACGAAATCGGCGAAGCGCGCCGGCTCTTCCTGTGGCGGGGACTCGGAGCGAACGGCCTCGGCCACGAGCCGGCGCTGCACCTTGAACGTGGACGGCGTGCGCGGGAAATCCTCGGCGGGCCAGATCGACCAGCGTCGGATTCTTTCCGCGGGTTCCAGTTGCCGGTTGGCTTCGTCGATGACGGCTTCGGCATCCGTGCCCGGTGCCAGGATCAGAACCGCGTGAGGCTGGTCGCCGTCGGGACCGGGAGCGGCCACGACCACGCTGGCCCGCACGCCGGAGATGCGGTCCAACACGGACTCGACGTCGTCGGGATGAATGTTGGTCCCTTCGCCGGTGACGATGAGGTCTTTCTTCCGTCCGCGGTAGACGAGGCGGCCCTCCTCGTCCATCTCCCCGAGGTCGCCGGTGTGGAACCATCCGGCTTCGTCCAGCGTCGGCGTCGTTCCGCCCTTCCCGATGTACTCGTCGACCACGCTGGGTCCGCGGACCAGGATCTCGCCATCGCCGGCGAGAGAGACCTCCTGTTGCCCGATGACTTTGCCCAATGTTCCGCGACGGGCATGGAACGGGTGATTCACGGCGACGACGGGGCTGGTCTCCGTCAGCCCGTAACCCTGAACCAC
>CAZTTI010000093.1:0-10421 GCA_964615925.1 uncultured Solibacteraceae bacterium | reverse complement strand
CGACTTGTCGAAGTCGAACAAGATGTCGGCGACGTTTTGCCGGAACAGTTCGTCGAGCGACGGAGTCCGGTCCGGCGGCGGGGCCGCCACGGGCGCCGGCACGTCCACGGTGACGCGCACCGATTCGGTCGTCCGTCCGCCGGGGCCGATGGCCGTCGCGGTATACGTCACGGACGCGTCCGGGGTAACTTGACGGCTCCCGGAAACGCCGACGCTGCCGATGCCGGGCTCGATCGTGAGGCTCGTCGCGTCGCGGGCTTCCCACCGAAGGGTGGTCGATTGGCCCCGCGTGATCGTATCCGGATCAGCGGTGAACGTCACGACCGGCCGTGTCGGTGCAGGTACGGGCGCCGGGCGCGTGTCTTCCGTAAGGGGGGGCGGGGCCTCGCGCCGCGGGCTCCAGGTATAGCTGAGACCGAACGCCACCGTGTTCTGCGAGTCGCGCAGGCCGCCGTCTCTGGCTTCGAAGGATGCCACGTTCGACCAGTCGTGGCGGTATTCGGCCGAAAACGTCACGCCTTCGTAGACCGCGAAGCGGGACGTGAGCGTGACTTCACGCAATGCCTGCGCCGACCCGGTCCGGAAACCCTGGGGATCGTCGAACCACTCGAGGCGGGGCGAAACGCTCAGCCAGTCCAACGCGGCCACGTCGGCCGACATGGCCACGCCCTGCCAGCGGACCCGCGAAGAGGCCAGACGGTCCATCCCATAGGCGTAGTTGGCCGCCAGGTGGAGCCGGGGATGGACCTCGTAGCGGGCCACCGAGTCGAGCAGGTGGCGCATGGCGTCGCTATCGAGCTGTTCCTTCCCGAACATGTAGTTCTGCTCGAAGCCGAGGCGGCCCACCTGATAGGTTCCGCCGAGTCCAGCCGTTTTGCCGCGAAGGTCGTTCTTCAGGTGGTTCCAGCCGTTGACGACGAGGCCGGTGAACGTCAGCGAGTCGGTGGCCACCAGGGTGGCGCGTCCACCCACATGATATTGGGGGTTCGCCGACGTGTAGAGCAGCGACCGGGTGTAGTTCCAGTTCTGGGGCCCTTCCATGACCTCGTTCCCGTGCCGGCTCACGAACTTGCCGAAGTCGACCTGGAACCGCTGGTTTCCGGCCGAGACGTACGCTTGCTGGACGTAACGGTAGAGCTGATGACGATCGGATTCCGGCAGGTGGACGAACTTCATCGCGTCGCCCGCACCGACGTCGGCGCGGAACCCGAAGGGAGACGCTTCCCGTTCGATCGTCAGCTTGGCCAGGTTCACGCGGAGCTTGTCGTCGTGGATGTCGAACGCCCGGAAGCGGTTGCGATCGCTGGGCGGCTCGTTGAAATTGTGGCTGAAGTACCCGTCGGCCAGAATACTCACGGTCTGGGCGAGGCCCGGTTCGACCGCGATCGGAGAAGCCAGGAGCGCCGCCACGAGCGCCTGTTGGAGCGCCCGTTTCCCAAGTCGTACCAGGCGAAATCGTGCTGTCATTTTCAAGTTTCCTCGATGCTGTATCGTCGGACGTTCGGAATCGAAGGTCCCGGCTCTACAACGCACGGCCCGTTCCATTCAATGGACGTATTGTTGTCAGTGGGATAGGGGGGTGTCGAAACCCGAAACGTGGCAGGAATGTTTCGGTGGGCCTCGGCGGGACGCATTCCTGCCCCATCTGGCCGCGAGGAGCAAAGAGACACGCCCGGAACCGGCGGTTCCGGGCGCGAAGTCGCGCGGGTTACTGTCGGGTGAGCACGATGGGCATCGGTGCGCCCCGCCCTCCACGACCTTCACCACCGCCACCACCCCTTCCTCCACCGGTCGTGGTCAGCGTCAGGGTATTGCCCTCGATCTGGCCGCTATAGGTCAAGGTCACGGGGTTTCCGCCGAATTCCAGACTCCGCTGAAACGCGATCGTGTTTCCGTCGACCGCGCCCTCGCTGATGGGGTCCGATTGTGCTCCCTGCGCGAACGTGCCGGTGAGCGTCGAACCGTCGACCTCAAGGGTCAGCGTCAAAGTTTGCGTGCCGCCCCGTCCCTGGGTTTCGCCGGTCCACGTTCCTGCGGCCGATTGGGCGAATGCCGCGGGGGTCACGAGTCCCGCGGCAAGAATAATCGGGAAAATTCGTCTCATAAACTGCTCCTTGACGTGGCCGAACGCGCTCGGACAATCGCCGTCGCGAGGCCACTTCCAAAGACGATTACGTTCCCTTCGGTCAAGAGGTTACACCCAGGGTGGCTGTCGGGCTCTATCCTGAGCTCGGGACCCTGGCAGCGCCGTCCGGGAAGGGAAGGGACGTCACCGTCCGGACGACGGAGTTCGCCGGGTACGGCATGAGCTCGGCCAGACATCTGGCAATCCGCATCGAGAACCGGATGAACGACTGGAACGTGATAAAGATCGCGTGCTCCAGCACAAATTTCCTCGTCATTGACCGGACTTTCGCATTTGGTGCTTCGATGGTTGCGAATTCGCATGGCCTGCGCGAAGGAGCGAATGGCTCCCCCCGTGCAGGGCGAAGCTCATGAGCCATAATCCGCGGGAGGCCGAGGGTGTCTCCGAACGTAGAACAACACGTTGCGTTTCTGGAGCGCAGGGTGAGCGAAAACTCTTCCGGAATCGCAGAACTTCGCGCGCTCGTCGTCGAGGTGGATTGCCGCGTTCAGGCATTGGACCGGAAGATCGACGAGCGGACCTTTGCGCTCGATCAAAAGTTCGACCGGCGTTTCCTCGCCCTGGACCAGAAGGTCGATGGCTTTCGCGCCGAGCTCAGCGGCAGTATCGACCATCTGCACCGTGAACTCGGCGGCCGCATCGACCATCTCCACCAGGAACTCGGGGGCCGGATCGGCCACCTCGACGGCCGCATCGACCGGCTCGACGAGAAGGTGACACGACTGTTCGTGTGGACCGTCGGAATCCAGATCGCGGTGCTGCTCGCGGTCATCGGTGCGCTGCTCGCCCGCTAGATCGATCCGGTCAAGCGCAACGCCGGGTGGCATGTCGGGTGGCATGTCGTTGACGCCCCATCCCGCCCTTGCTACCGTGAGTGCCAAATTCACCGCCGGGAAGGAAGATCCATGTTTCGAGCGATTCGTGTTTTGCCTTGGGCCTTGGTCGCTCTCCTCGCATCGGCCGGATCATCGTTAAGGGATCGAACCTCGTCGCGCTCGACCTGCGGAACGGCGATCTCCTGTGACACGCCCTCCACGCTCCGATCACCAACGGCCCGATCACCTGCGAACTTGACGGCGTGCAATACCTGGTGGTGGGCGCAGGGGACTCGCTCTACGCGCTTGTGGGCTGGCGGAGGAGAGATGAGCCATCGCGTGCTTTGCGCTCTGTTCCTGATCGCCGTCGTCCTTGCGGGCGCGCCCGCGTCGGCTCAAAGCGAAGAATACTGGATCCCGCTCTGGAACGGCCGCGACCTCGACGACTGGATCGTCAAGATCCGGGGGTACGAGACCGGCGTCAATTTCAACGAGACGTTCCGGGTGGAAGACGGCGTGATGAAGGTGGTCTACGAAGGGTATGGGGATTTCGCCAATCGGTTCGGCCACATCTTCTACAAGGACCCGTATTCCCACTACCGCCTGCGCGTCGAGTACCGCTTCGTGGGCGAACAGGCCGCGAACGGCCCCGACTGGGCGCGCAGAAACAGCGGCGCGATGTTGCATTCGCCCCATCCGGACACGATGCCGGCCGGGCAGGACTTCCCGATCTCGATCGAGGTCCAGTTTCTGGGAGGGCTCGGGGACGGGAACGCCCGATCGACAGCCAACCTGTGCACGCCCGGCACGAATGTGGTCTACCGCGGCGAGTTCACCGAGACCCATTGCATGAACTCGTCGTCGCCGACGTTGGACGGGGAGCAGTGGGTCGAGGTCGAGGTTCTCGTTCTCGGCGACGAACGGGTGGTCCACTCCGTCAACGGGGAACGGGTGATGGAGTACGGTGACCTGACATACGGCGGCGGCGAGGTATCCGGTCATCGTCCGGAGATGAAGCCGGACGGAGAGCCCATCGCCGGAGGATACATCTCGCTCCAGAGCGAGAGCCATCCGGTCGAGTTCCGCCGCGTGGAGCTCCTGAATCTGCGGGGATGTTTGGATCCGGATGCGCGGAACTTTCGGAGCTACTTCGTTTCGAACGACGCGGACAGTTGCGAGTTCGATTGAGGCCTACTCGACCGCGATCGCGATGATGAAATGGGGGACAGTGAGCAATTTCCTCACTGTCCCCGGCAAATCAATCGCGTGATCCGATGAACAACTGGAGCACGTACCAGAACATGAGCGCGACCGAGGCGAACAGCTCGAGCGCGGCTCCGACGTGGCGATCTTCCGGGTAGTGGTGCAGGACGTTCGACGTGTCGTAGAGAATTGCTGCTCCGGCGAACGCGATCATCGCCACCGAGAAGAATGTCCCCAACTGGAATCCGAAGATAATGCCGCCGACGATGAGGGCGAGCGCCGCGATCCCCGCCCATCGAAGGATCCCACCGAGGAACGAGAAGTCTTTCCGCGTCTGGTAGACGATGAACGTCAGTCCGGTGAAACCGAACAGGGTCACGAACGCGGCGCTCTGGATCACTCCGGGGGCGTAGGACTGGGCGATGAAAAGCAGCGGCACGAAGATGATGGCTTCGGCGGCAACGAACCCCGCAAGCGCGGCGTATTGCGCCGCGGCGGAGGTGGCGGTGTGCGCCGTGCGGCTCGCCAGCCATCCGACGATCATGAACGCCCCGAGGACGAGCAACCACGAGCCGCCGAGCATGGTGAGTGCGATCGTTTCGGCCAGACCGCTGGTGAACAGATAAACTTCGATCGCGGTGAACCCGAGGATCGCGCCGAACAGGTGCATGTAGGTCCGGGTCAGGAACGCCGCGCGGGCTTCTCCGGCCTGCGGGTGGGCGGGGGCGTGCTGCTCCCACGTCGATCGATTGCTGACGTCGTTCACGGTGCCTCCTTGGTCTTTACGATTTTAGTCGAATGGCGGGCTTTCGGGCCCGGTTTCGGCGCCGACGACTTTCCATCGTGGAAATTAAATACTTTCCGGTAAGGAAAGTCATGGCAGGCGACGCATACCGCCATTACCGACGGCGCGTTCGTTGCTGGTTCTGAATATGATCAAGAAAAAAGTCACGTTCTTTCATCGAATCGATCGAGATCGGGTGATCCGGAGCGGCGCGGTTTGCTCAGACGCGTTCCGCAATCACCATCGTGATGTCGTCGTTCTGGGCGTGCCCTTTCGTGAACTTCTGAACGGCTTCGAGCAGTGCGGACTGGACGCGATCCGCGCCTTCCGGTCCGGCCCTGCGGATGACGTCCTTGACCGGGCCTTCCCCCAGTTGCTGGCCCGCGGGGTCCTCGGCTTCGGTCAGTCCGTCGGAGTAAACGACGAGGACATCGCCGGGGTCCAACTGCAACGTCTGCGTTTCGAACGTGGCGAAATTGAACGCGCCGAGGATCATCCCGGTGGACACGAGTTCCTCGATTTCTCCCGACTTCCGCCGGAACAGGTAGGCGGGGTTGTGTCCGGCGCTGATGAACTCGGTGGCCCCGTCCGGAGCGGAGTGGAACAGCACGATCGTGGCGAAGTGTCCCGATTGTTTCCCGCTCAGGAATCGATTCAGTTGGTGGATTGCCTCGCTGGCCGGAACGTTGCGGAGCAGCAACTGGAGGCAGCCGAGCAGCATCGAGCTGATCAGCGCGGCCGAGATGCCCTTTCCGGAGACGTCCGCCAGCACGCCGATGAGGTGCCCCGACTCCGTCGTTTCGAAGTGATAGAAGTCGCCGCCGACGAACCGGGTGGGCTTCGAGAAAGCACGCAGCTCGAATCCCGGGAGGACGGGAAGCTCGCGCGGCAGGAGGTTGTTCTGCGTCTCTTCCGCGCGGGCGAGGTCGGCTTCGATCGTTTTCCGCTGTTCGATGGCTTTCAGCGTTTCCACGCGCTCGAGCACGTTGCCGGCTTCGGCGGCCAGCGTCGTGAGAATCTTTTCGTCGAGACCCGACAGGGAGTGCATGGTCTTCGTGCTGTCGAGATACAGGATGCCGAGGATTTCCGGGGCATCTCCGCCGGAGGGGATCCCGCGCAGCGGGAGACAGGCCAGGGCCCGAAGCTTCAGCGCCATGATGCTCTGCTGCGCCGCGAGCGCGCTGTCGAGTCCTTCGATCATGAACAGCGGCTGGCCGCTTTCGATGACCTTGGCCACGGCCGTTTGGCTGGCCCGGAACCCCGATTCGTCCAGACGAACTCCGTGTCCGTCGCGTCCGGAGGTGAAACGGAAACGGTCTCCTTCTCTCAGGACGATGAACCCGCGTTCCGCGCCGCTGATCCGGATCGCCGATTCGAGAATATGATCGAACGCGCTCTCGGGGGTGAACGCCTGGAGCCACTGCTGCTGGAAGTCGAGAACGCAAAGGACCTTCTCCAGGTCCGACGTTGCCGAAGGCAGTTCCCTTCCCAGGCTGCTGACCGATTCCCGCACGATCCAGGCGCTGGTGGAGAAGTTCTGGGACACTCCCTCCCGGCCTTTCGAGAAGTAGGAGAAGCGGGTCGGATCCTTGCCAAACGTCACGTGATCCCCGTGGGCCAGGACGTGGCGTTCGATCTGCTGGCCGTTGACGAACGTCCCGTACCGGCTCTCGAGGTCGATCAATTCATACGAGCCGCCCTTCTCGACCAGCTTGGCCTGGCGGCGGGAAACGCGGGGATTCGGGATCAGGAAGTTGGAGTCGCCCTGACGGCCCACCGTGATTTCCGGTGCGGACAGCGGGAACGTGTGGATCTCGCCCTCCGGCGTTCTCCATTCGAAGCGCGCAACTTCGGAAGGGGCCTGGGTATCCGAACTGGCCTTGGTCATGGATGCGAAACCTTACGCTTTCCTGTCTCGAGGTGTGTGCAACCGGCTCTGTTTGCAGTCGGTTACACGTGCCCTACGGCGGTATACCACGGTTCCTGCGTGTATTCCATGTTCGTGCTCCACAAGTTAACGCACGGTGCGTCATGTCCGTTCCGGAAAGAGCCCCGGCAACCATCGCGAGGCGAGGGCGGCTGGGAAAGCGATATGCACCGGTGCGCGTGAGCTTTCGGACGTGAGTGTTCCACGTTCGATCAGGGCAGAAACAACACGACGCGCGTGCCGTTCGCTCGCACTCAAGACGTCTTGTGCGGTGAATCGCCCCGGGATTCCTGGAGACGCAGTTTCTTGAGAGGAGGGGTGACCATGGGAAAACCAGCGAGAGCGCCCCCCGAAGGAGGTCGATCTCGCCATGATCAATACGCCCGAGAGGATTCGAACCTCTGGCCTTTGGTTCCGGAGACCAACGCTCTATCCATCTGAGCTACGGGCGCAGGACTCCTCAGTCTAGGACCGGCGGCCCGGGCCGTCAAGAGCGCGGCGGCTCGTGATATGGTCCGCGAATGAAACGCATTCGGATCGGCGTCGCGGGGGCCCTGCTGACGCTCGTAGCGGTTTGTCCGGCGGCTGGGCAGCCCGTGAGCGCGGTCTTCGAAGATCCCGTAATCGCGCTCCGCATCATCGCGGCCGGCGGCGAACCCTTCGTCGTCACGAGCCCGGACGGGTCGATCTCGGGCCTGAGCATCGACGTGTGGAGCGCGGCCGCGCGCGAACTCGGCATCGGCGGGGAAATCACCACGGCGTCGAACGTGGACGAGGCCCTCGACCGTCTGGCGGGGGGGGACGCGGACCTCGTGATCGGGCCGGTCAGCATCACCGAAGATCGGGCCCGCCGCCTGCGGTTCACGCAACCGTATTTCAGCGCGGTGCTCGGAATTGCCGCGCGGCCCGGCGGAACTCTGCTCGACCGGTTCGCGCCGTTTCTCACCGCGACGTTCTTGACCGGGGCCGCGGGTCTGGTCGGAATCCTGCTGATCGTGGGCACGCTGCTCTGGTTCGCGGAGCGGAACCAGAATCCGGAACACTTTCCCTCGAGTTCTTCCGGCGTCGGAAACGGGATCTGGATGGCCCTGGTCACGATGACGACCGTGGGATACGGGGACCGGGTCCCTCGGACGTTCGCCGGACGCGTCATCACCGGCGTCTGGATGCTGGTTTCGCTCGTGATCGCCTCGTCGCTGACGGCGTTTCTCGCGACCGCGCTCACGCTGTCGCAGATGGACGCGGTGACGACCGATTTCGAGGAGCGTCTCGAAGACGGTGTGGTGGGCGTCGTTGCGGGCACGACGTCGGAAACCTTCGTCCGGGATCGGGGAGGCCGCGTCGTCGCCTACGACACGCTGGGGGACGCCTTCGAGGCAGCGGCCACGGGGAACGCCGACGCGATCGTCTTCGACCGCCCCATGCTCCAATACCTCTTGATTCAGAACCCCGAAATCGATCTGGAGGTCGCCCCGTCCGGGTACCAGCCGCAGAGCTACGGGTTTGCGGCCGCCGACGCGGAATTGGCGCACACGATCAGCCTCGCCATCCTTTCAATGCGGGAAACCGGGGAACTGGGCATGATCGTGGAGAAATGGCTGGGATCGATCGATTGACCGTGTCCGCCAGTCGACGATTTTGTCATCTTGGCGAGGTCTCGGGTCATCCGGTTGCCGTTCCGGACCCCTGAGGGCGAACAAAGTTGTCCTCTTTTTCGCGTTGCTCATCATGCGAATCGATAATGTCCGCTCTATCGGATTCAATGACTTAGGCTAGCCGAAGGCGCTCATGCCGGTCTTTTTCGATTTCCCCGGCCTTATGCGGCGCCGGATTTGAGGTTGACAAGGAGGGAAGGGGCCGGTTAATAATTGCGGGCGTCGATACAACGGAGTATCGTCGCGCCGACAACGAAGTCCTCAGGCGAGTTGCCTGCGGGCTTTTTTTTGTTCGAGACACCGCTGTCTCCTCGCGACAACGACGTCCATCGCGGCCCGCTCTGCCGAGCATGGGTCGGCTGGGCGTTTTTTTATGTCCGAGCGACGGTGTTGACGACGAACATCCGGCGTCACGGTCCGTAACCGGACGCCAAGGAGGGCCGATTTCGATCGGTCAGCGAGAGAGGGAATCTACAAAAATGACAAAGAAGCTTGTACTGGGAACTGTGGCGCTCTTCCTTGCTTTGGGCTCGTTTTCCGGACTGGCCACGGCGCAGGACCATCCCTATACGGCGTCGGTGGACGGTGCGGTCGTCAGCAAGTACATCTGGCGCGGTCAACGACTCACCAACGACTGGAGCTTCCAGCCTTCGGTGACGATCGGTGTGGGCGGCTTCGCGTTCAACACGTGGGCCACGATGGACATGACGGCGGTGAATCAAGGCGATTCGTTGCCCCTCATGCCCGGGGACGGACTCCAGGGCAAGTTCAGCGAAGTCGACTATACGTTCTCCTACGACCATTCCTTCGAGAACGTTTCCGTGGGTGTGGGAACGATCTTCTACACCTTTCCGGAGCGGTCCGCGTCGCTCGCCTCGACCAACGAGATCTACGGGAGCGTGTCGCTGGACACGGTTCCGCTGGCGCCGTCGTTCACGATCTATATCGACACCGACGAGACCAATGCCAATGACGGGACGACGGGACTTTATTTCCTGATCGGCGGCGGTCACACGTTCGAGTTCGGTCACGACGTGTTCACGGGCATCGATTTCAGCGGCACGATCTCGCTGGTGAACAGCGGGTTTACCGAGTTCTATTACGGCGGCCTGGACGAGCCCGGCTTCCACGATGCCAGCTTCACGGTGTCGCTTCCGATCTCGATCGACGACAACTGGTCGGCGGGTGCTTTCGTGACGTATAGCGCGCTGCTCCAGCAAAACATCCGCGCGTCCCAGTACCAGGATCCGCGCGAGCCGGTCCGGCCGACCGGTGCCACGTACGCCGACACCGTCTGGGGCGGTTTCAGCATCAGCCTTTCTTTTTAAGCGCCGGCTCGCAAGCGAACCGGACTGGAATCGCGAGATCGCGGAGGGGTTGCGCCACGTGCGTATTGACCAATTACTGCAGGCCGAGCAGGGCATTCCGCTCCGGCGCGGCCCCTCCAGCGATGAACCCCGCGTGATGGCGGCTGGGCGCGATGATGAGGTCCGCCAGACAGGAGAATCAGTGAAGGAGGATCATGTTCAATAAACGTTGGACTCAAAGATTCGTGATGCTGCTGGCCGTAATCGCAGTGTCCGGTGTTCGCGCTCAAGCGCAGGGCGATGCCGTCACCGCGGATCACGCGGTATTCGTCGCGAACAACATCTGGATGATGGTGTCGACGTTCCTGGTGTTCATCATGCACCTGGGCTTCGCGACGCTCGAGTCCGGACTCGTGCAGGCCAAAAACACGGTCAACATCCTGTTCAAGAACGTCATGATCGTTGCCATCGGCCTATTAACCTACGCCGGATGGGGTTTCAACCTCATGTATCCCGGTGATTTCTCGATCGGACAGTTCTTTGGTTTCGCGGGCATGGGCCTGTCATTCCCCGGTGGAGCGGAT
>CAZTTI010000092.1:0-4023 GCA_964615925.1 uncultured Solibacteraceae bacterium | reverse complement strand
ATTCCCAAGCACGCAACTCTCCGAAGGTCGACGTCCACTACACCCAGCGCAAGTTCGTCAAGAAGCCGCGGCGCGCGAGGCCCGGGCTCGTCCTGCTGCGGCAGTTCAAGACGGTCACGGTCGAGCCGAGGAACTGGGCGGGATGAAATTTCCACTGGAACGCTCCGTGATGCTCTTCATCGGCCTGCTGGTCGCCGGGTCGACGGCCCTCACCTACCACTACTTCTTCGTTTACGGGCCGCCACTGGTCGCCGCCGAGGATTTCATGGCGGCCATGGAGGCCGGCGACCGCGCGGCGCTGGCCGAACTCGTCGTGATGAGCACCGGCGCCGATGATTTTCGTCCGCCGTCCCCCCAGGAGATCGACGCTCTGGTCGACGGCGGGTTCGAGAGGGGCAGGATCCTGGACCAGAGGACGCGGGAGGGGCCGACGACGTCGCTGACCTACCTGGTGTGGCGCGAGCCTGACGGGCAGGTCTATGCGCTGGTCACCACGGAGTTCGATAGCTCGTATCGTATTGTAATTCCAGTAGTTCCAGAAAGTACGCGGCGGAACTACCTGTGGGATTACACGTGGACCAACTGAATGCTTTTCCGATATACTGATGACATTCGGACCGGTTTCCACTCGCCTCGGGGCACGAAGCGGTCCGTGGAGGTCTAGATGAGACTTGGAATGTGGGAACTCCTGCTGATCCTCGGCATCGTCATCATCCTGTTCGGCGCCAAACGCATCCCCGAGATGGGAAAAGGGATCGGCGAGGGGATCCGCAACTTCAAGAAGTCGGTCAAGGACGACCACGAAGAGCCGCCGGACGGCAAGAAATCGGAATCCTGATCCCGCTGGTATCGAGACTCAGCTCTCTCTCGTCCAATAGACCCCCTGCCGCGCCAATAACTCCACCACCAGCGGCAACGGGAGACCCACGACGTTTCCGTAATTTCCCTCGATACGCGGAATGAACGCGGATGCCAATCCCTGGATGGCATACGCTCCCGCCTTGTCGAGGACGTGTTCCCGTCTCACGCACTCCTCGATCTCGCTGGTTTCGAGGGTCCGAAACCAGACCCGCGTTCGATCGATCCCCTCGGCGACCTCACCCGAGGCGGAGACGACCACGGCCACTGCGGTCAAGACCGCGTGTTCCCTCCCCGAGAGTTTCCGGAGCATATCGGCCGCTTCGGAACGGTCGGCGGGCTTGCCAAGCACATCTTTGCCAAGCACGACGATCGTGTCGGCCCCGATGACGATCGCGTCCTCGTACCGGCCGGCAACCGTCATCCCCTTCTCCCGGGCCATCCGGGATACGAACTGCTCCGGTGTCTCCTCGGCGCCCTGGACCTCCTCGATATCCGGCGACGCCACCTCGAAGGGCAGACCCAGGATTGCGAACAGCTCCTTCCGGCGCGGAGACCCCGAGCCGAGGACGAGCTTCGGCCGCATATCAGGAGCCGGCGGCGCCATCGGGCCGTTCCCCGAGGATCCTCCATGGAGAAATCCGGGCCCGCAGGTCGAAACGGCCGAGCGCGTATCGTTCGATGTGCGCGACCGCATCGTCGACCGAGTCGGTGAAACACACGAGGTCCAGATCGCCCGGGCTGATGGTCCCGACGCGCACCATCTCATCCATCATCTCGCGAAGGTTCTTCCAAAAACTCGTGCCCATGATGACGACGGGAAAGTTCTCGATCTTGCCCGTCTGGATCAGTGTCAGCGTCTCGAAGAACTCGTCCATCGTGCCAAAACCGCCGGGGAGGATGATGAATGCGTAGGAGTATTTCAAAAGGAGAAACTTTCGGACGAAGAAGTAGTTGAACAGGACACTTTCGTGCATGTACGCGTTGCTGGCCTGCTCCATGGGAAGTCGTATCGCGCAGCCGACCGAGCGGCCTCCCACCTCCATCGCCCCGCGATTCGCCGCTTCCATGATTCCGGGACCGCCTCCGGTCATGATTGTGAACCCGAGTTTCGAAACCGCCCCGGCCACCCGGCGGGCGTCCTCGTAGTACGCGTGACCTTCGCGGAATCGCGCGCTGCCGAAGACGGTGACGCACGGGCCGACGAAATGCAGGGTCCGGAATCCCCGGAAGAACTCCCGAACCACGCGAAGGACGAAAAAGAACTCGCTGGTTCGGGAGCGGGGTCCCGCGAGAAATGGCGGATCCCCCGGGTCCTGCCGGGGAGGCGTGGCGCGATAGCTCTCCATGTTCTCCAGAATTGCAAAAGGGCGGTCCGAAGACCGCCCCGAGCGTCGAACAGAAGCGTGGGAGCTACTCGTAGCGCAGTGCGTCGATCGGATCCAGACCCGAAGCCTTGTGCGCAGGATAATACCCGAACAAGACTCCGACCGCTGCGGCAAATCCGAAAGACACCATGACCGAGGACATCGTCACCAGCGTATCCATCTCGCCGATTCGGGCGATGGCCATCGAAGCCACGGTTCCGAAGATGACGCCGATCAGGCCACCGGCCAGGCTCAACATGATCGATTCCGAGAGAAACTGGAGACGGATGTAACCGGGCCGCGAACCAACCGCCATGCGGATACCGATCTCGCGCGTCCGTTCCGTGACCGATACCAGCATGATGTTCATGATGCCGATCCCACCCACGACCAGGGAGATCGCCGCGATGCTGCCCAGAAGGAGCGTCATGATGATGGTCGTCTGCTGGGCCGCATCGGCGATTTCGCTCATGTTTCCCAAGGCGAAGTCGTCCTCCTCCTCGGTGGCAATGATGTCGTGACGCTGCCGCATCAGGTCGATGATCAGTCCCTCGGCAATCGGAGTCGCCTCCGCGCTCACCGTCTTCACCATGGCCTGGTTGATGCGGAGCAGCGATTGACCGAGCAGTTTCCTCTGCGCGGTCGTGTAAGGCGTCAGCACGGTTTCATCCTGATTCTGACCGACACCGGATTGCCCCTTCGAGGCCAGGACGCCGATCACCGTAAACGGGAGATTGTTGAGGCGAACCTTCTGCCCGATCGGGTCGACGCCCTCGAACAGTGCTTCGACAATGGCCTGACCGATGACGAGCACCCGCTGGTTTCCTTCAACGTCCTCCGCGTTGAAGAACGCCCCCTGGGCGATGGGCCAGTCACGAACGATCGGAAACTCTTCGTTCGTCCCCTGGAGCCGGGCGCGCATATTGTTGTTTCCGAAAATCAACTGCCCGTTCGCATTGACGATGGGCGTGGCCGCGGCAACCAAGGGGATCTCGCTCCGTATGGCTTCGACGTCGGCAATCGTCAGCGTTCCTTCCTCCTCGGACGCACCCCGGGCACCCGATCCGCTCCGATCCTGCGGATAGACGTAGAGAACGTTGGTCCCCATTGCCTCCATCTGCTGCTGGATCATGTTCTGGGCGCCCTGTCCGATGGACACCAGCGCGATCACCGCGGCGACGCCTATGATGATGCCGAGCATCGTGAGCGCCGACCGCATCTTGTTCCGGCCAAGCGCCTTGAAAGCGATTCGCAAAATGGCCAACGACTTCATAGCTCGTCTTCTTCCTCCTCGTCATCGTCGTCGACAACGGGCATGGTCTTCAGCACTTCTTCAGCACTTCGACGATTCCTGACCGGGGAATCCTTTCGGATCTTTCCATCGCCGAACAGAATCACGCGCTTCGAGAACTCCGCGATGTCCGGCTCGTGCGTGACCAGGATGACCGTCATCCCGCGCTCCTCATTGAGCTTCTGAAAGACGTCCATCAACTCGACCGATGTCCGGCTGTCGAGCGCTCCCGTGGGCTCGTCGGCAAGAATGATCGCTGGGTTGTTCACCAGTGCCCGCGCGATCGCGACGCGCTGTTGCTGGCCTCCCGAGAGCTGGTTCGGGAGGTTTCGCGTCCGGTCGGAAAGGTTGACGATCTCCAGGGCTTCGAGAGCGCGCCTCCGCCGTTCTTTGGCGCTGACGCCGGCATAAATCATGGGCAGTTCGACGTTCTCCACTGCCGAGGTGCGCGACACCAGGTTGAAGCTCTGAAAGACGAACCCCACCTTCTGATTGCGGATATCGGCG
>CAZTTI010000091.1:0-5289 GCA_964615925.1 uncultured Solibacteraceae bacterium | reverse complement strand
ACAAGGCGCAGGTGTACATCGATCTCTCGGGCTGGTCGCCGAAGTACTTCCCGGCAGTGTTGATCCAGTATGCGAACACACTGCTCAAACACAAGATGCTGTTCGGTTCCGACTACCCGCTGATCACGCCCGACCGGTGGTTGGCCGATTTCGAAAAGATCGCGATCCGGGACGAGGTCCGGCCGCTGATCATCAAGGAAAACGCCATCAAGCTGCTCGGTCTCTGAATCATGAATGATCACGTTCGCTACGCTGTACACGACGACGTCTTCGTCATCACGATCGACAACCCGCCGGTCAACGCCCTGTCCACGCGCGTCGCCGATGCCCTCCGAACGGCCATCGCCGAGGCGGAGCGAACGACGGATGTCCGGTCCGTCGTGATCATCTGCGCGGGACGGACGTTCGTCGCCGGGGCCGACATCAAGGAACTCGAGGCGATTGCGCTCGGCGAAGGTCCGGCCGCCGGACCCGACATCCACGACCTGCTCACCGCGATCGAAGACTGCCCGAAACCCGTGGTGATGGCCATGCACGGGACCGCGCTCGGCGGCGGCCTCGAGCTCGCGATGGCGGGCCACTACCGCGTGGCGGTGCCCGACGCCAAAATGGGGCAGCCGGAAGTGAACCTGGGCATCATCCCCGGAGCGGAGGGCAGCCAGCGGCTGCCGCGGCTGATCCCGGTCGAGCATGCGCTGACGATGATCGTCGGCGGAGCGCCAATTCCGGCGTCTCAGGCCCTGGATTGGGGCCTGGTGAATCGTCTCATTGAAGGCGATCTGCTCGACGGCGCGATCGCGTTCGCGCGGGAAACCGCCGACAAACCATTCCACCCGAAGACGAGCCGTCTCGACCCGAAACGATGGGGGGCAAACCTCGACGAGTTGCGGGAGCGTTTCACGGCGTTCGCTGGGAAGACCCGGCCCCACCAGACCGCACCGCTCGTGGCGATCGAGGCGATCGAGGCGGCCGTCACGCTTCCGTTCGACCAGGGATACAAGAAGGAGAAGGACCTCATCGTCCGGTGTCTTGCCGGTCCCCAGGCGCGGGCGATGATCCACGCGTTCTTCGCTGAACGAGCCGTATCGAAGATCCCCGGAGTCACGAAGGACACGCCGACGGTCGAAGTTCGAAAGGCGGCCGTCATCGGCGCGGGAACGATGGGAACGGGCATCTCGACGGCGCTGGTCGTCAGCGGAGTTCCTGTGCGGCTCATCGACTCCAGCGTCGATGCTCTCGATCGCGGCATGAAAACGATCCGGAAGAATCTCCAGGGACGCGTGGACCGTGGCCGGATGACGCCGGAGGACCTCGAAAAAGCTGCGTCGATGATCGACACCGGCACGGGATACGACGATGTCCAGGCCGTCGATCTTGTCATCGAAGCCGTGTTCGAAGATCTGGATCTCAAGAAACAGGTCTTCGCCGGGATCGACCGGGTCGCACCGGGCCACGCGGTGCTCGCGACGAATACGTCCACGCTCGATGTCGACGCCATCGCCGCCGCGACCAGGCGGCCCGAAAACGTGATCGGCCTTCACTTCTTCAGCCCCGCCCATATCATGCGCCTGGTCGAGATCGTGCGCGGCAGGTCGACGAGCCTCTCGACCGTCGCCGCGGCGTCGAAGCTCACGCGGCAACTTCGCAAGGTCGGCGTCGTCGTCGGCAACTGCCGCGGGTTCGTCGGCAACCGGATGATGCTCCCGTACATGCGTGAAGCCCAGTTCCTGGCCGAGGAAGGATCGACACCGGCCGCCGTCGACCGCGCCCTTCGGGATTTCGGAATGGCGATGGGGATCTTCGCCGTCGACGACATGGGAGGGATCGACCTGGCGTGGCGCGTGCTCCAGGACACGAAGAAGCTTCTTCCGGAGGGTACCCGTGTTCCGTTGGTCCTCGACAAGCTTTACGCCATGAACCGCCTCGGTCAGAAGACGGGCGCCGGCTGGTACCGGTACGAAAGCGGCAGCCGCGCGCCGGTTCCCGATCCCGAAGTGGAAACACTCATCGCGGAAACGGCCGAAACGGCCGGGATCGAACGCCGTGTGGTCTCCGATGACGAGATCGTCAATCGGTGCATAGACGTGATGATCAACGAAGCCGCCCGCATCCTCGAGGAAGGCCACGCGGCGCGGGCGGCCGACATCGACGTGATTTATCTGACCGGCTACGGCTTTCCGAGCTTCAGGGGCGGCCCCCTGTGCCACGCCGACACCGTCGGGCTCGACAAGGTCCTCGCCCGCATCCGCGAGTTTCATCGCATCCACGGCGAAATCTGGGCGCCCGCACCGTTGCTCGAGAAGCTGGTCGCCGACGGAAAGAATTTTTCTGACTTCGACAGAGAGAAAGCGTCGTGACGCGGCCCCATTCGGCTCCGGTCCGCGATGTCGCCCTCGGCCCCTCCGAGGTGATCGTGGAGCGCGAAGCGAACGGAGTGCTGTACGTACGCTCCCCGCATCCGCTCGGCGCCTATCCCGCAAAGATCACCGAGAGGCTCGACCGGTGGGCCGAAGAAATCCCGGATGCGACGTTCCTTGCGGAACGCGATGAAGCTGGCGAATGGCGGCGCCTGACCTGGGCGGACGCGCGACGACTCGGGCGGAATGTCGGCCAGGCCCTTGTCGAGCGCGGCCTGGGAACCGATCGGCCGGTCGCCATTCTCTCGCACAACGATATTGAGCATGCCTTGATCGGAGTCGGCGCCATGTACGCCGGCATTCCCTACGCGCCGATCTCGACGGCGTATTCGCTCGTATCAGCCGACTTCACGAAGCTCAAACACATTTTCGGAATCCTCACGCCGGGCCTGATTTTCGCGGCGGACGGCGCGCAATACGGGCGGGCGATCGATGCCGCCGCTCCGGAAAATGCAGAGATCGTTGCAACGCGTAACGTGCCCGATGGCGCGACGCCGTTTTCGACGTTGACCGAGACAGAATCGGGTCCGGAAATCGATGCCGCGTACAGCAAGGTCGGACCCGACACGATCGTGAAGTTCCTCTTCACGTCCGGCTCGACCGGCATGCCGAAGGGCGTGATCAACACGCAGCAGATGTGGACGAGCAACTCGGAGATGGCGCGGGATTATTTCCGGTTCGTCGACGACGAACCTCCGGTGATCCTCGACTGGCTCCCATGGAATCACACGTTCGGCGGGAACGCCGACGTGGGCCTCGTCCTGTACACGGGCGGCACCCTCTACATCGACCACGGCAAACCCGCGCCGAAGCTTTTCGAAACCAGCATCGCCAACCTGCGGGAGATCGCGCCGACCATCTACCTCAACGTTCCGAAAGCATTCGAAGCGTTGATTCCCTACCTCGAGCGGGAACCGGAGTTGCGCGAGCACTTCTTCAGTCGGCTGAAGCTGCTCTTCTATGCCGGCGCCGGGCTCTCCCAGAAGGTCTGGGACGAGCTGGCCCGGCTCTCGGTCGAAACCACCGGCGAACGCGTGATGATGATGACGGGACTGGGATCGACCGAAACCGCTCCGCACGCGCTGTTCTCGTACAAGAGCGCCGACCGGCCGGGAATGATCGGTGGACCCTCGCCCGGCATGGAGTTGAAGCTCGTCCCCGTGTCCGATGAAGGCGGCCACCGCGGAAAACTCGAAGCGCGCCTCCGCGGTCCGAACATCACCCCCGGGTACTGGCGCCAGCCGGAACTCACCGCAGCCGCGTTCGACGAGGAGCGTTTCTACAAGCTGGGGGACGCGTTGACGTTTGTCGACCCGGAGCGTCCCGAGCTCGGGTTCCTGTTCGACGGCCGGATTGCCGAGGACTTCAAGCTTTCGAGCGGGACGTGGGTGAGCGTCGGTCCGCTCCGGAGCCGGATGTTGGCTCACTTTTCACCTTACGTTTCTGACGTCGTCATCGCGGGGCACGACCGGAACCATGTCTCGGCGCTCGTCCTTCCGGACCTCGCGAACTGCCGGACCCTCGATCCGGCGCTGGCGAAGCTCGACCCGCGGGCATTGCTGGAGAGCGTCCCGGTACGGAATCTCTTCGCCGGGCGCCTCGCGGAACTCGCCAAATCGTCCACCGGCAGTTCCAATCGCGTCGTGAGCCTGATCCTGCTCGACGAGCCCCCATCGATCGACAAACACGAGGTAACCGACAAGGGATCGCTCAACCAACGCGCGATCATCGAGAACCGCAAGTCGCTGGTCGACGAACTCTACGATCCGAAGTCCACACGCGCGATCTCGATCGAACGATGACGGGATCGACCGACAGCTCTTCCGCCGGCCACTTCCTTTCCCGTTCGTCTTCGCCAAACGAGGTCTTCACGGCCGAAGACCTGACCGACGAGCAGGAAGACATCGGACGGACCGTCGACGAGTTCTGGAAGAACGAAGTCGAGCCCGCCCTTCCGGCGATCCATCGTCTCGAACCGGGTGCGGCGCGGCGCGTCCTAGAGAAAGGCGCCGAATTGGGCCTGATGGCGCTGGCGATCCCCGAACGATACGGAGGACTCGAACTCGACTTGACGACGACGCTTGTCGTGGCCGAGCGAGTGGCCCGGGACGCGTCCTACATGGTGTGGGAGGGCGGCCATACGATGCTGGGCACCTTGCCCATCGTCTATTTCGGCACGCCCGAACAAAAGGAACGTTATCTCCCGAAAATGGCCACGCTCGAGTTGCTGGGCGCTTACGCGCTCAGCGAAGCCCAGTCCGGAACCGATGCGCTGAACGTCCGGACACGGGCGGATCTTGCTCCCGGCGGCACGCACTACGTCGTCAACGGGCAGAAGATGTGGATCACGAACGGGAGCGATGCGGACCTGTTCATCACGTTCGCCGCCGTCAATGGAACCGACTTTACGTGTTTCCTCATCGAGCGCAGTTTCGACGGAGTCTCCTTTGGCGCAAACGAGCACAAGATGGGTCTCCACGGGAGCTCGACGACGGCGTTTTATCTCGACGACGTGAAGGTCCCGATCGAGAACGTCTTGGGCGAGGTAGGAAAGGGACACCGGGTCGCGTTCAACATCCTGAACCTCGGACGCCTCAAGCTCGGCGCGTCAACGGTCGGGGCGGCGAAAGACATTCTCTCCATCTCGATCCGGTACGCGAAAGAACGCCGGGCATTCGGATCCTCGATATCCAGTTTCGGCGCGATCCAGCACAAGCTCGCCGAGATGGCCATCCGCATCTTCGCGACCGAGGCCATCACTTGGCGGACGGCGGGTATGATCGAACAGGGCGCATCCGGCGTCGCGTGGGACGATCCCGGAGCGGCAGAGCGAAAGCTTGCGGCCGTCCGCGCGGCGGCGGCCGAGTGCTCG
>CAZTTI010000090.1:0-4547 GCA_964615925.1 uncultured Solibacteraceae bacterium | reverse complement strand
CTTCGCTGGAGGGAACTTCGAACAGAGTCAGGTGGTCTTCGAACTCGAAGAGGACGCTCCGGTGGTTGCCCGAACCATGGAGCCACCAGATCCCGTCGGCCACCCGTTCGACGCCGACGGTGACGGCGAAAGCGTCTCCCCCTGGCGGCGGAGCCGCCGCCGCACCGGGCGACGGGATGTCGGTGGCCGCGTCGAGCCGATGGGCCGAGATGTCGAGTTCGAGTTCGACGAAACGGTCGACGGTTCGCCGGATCCGGTGCGGGAGTTGGACTCCCTCGACATCGGCGTAGTCGGAGAACTCGGTGCGGATGGTCACGTCGCCGAGGTTCGGATGGGTCGCGTCCGACCGGATCGCGAGCGGCAAATGCGTTTCCGGATCGACCTCCAGCGTCAGCCGTTCCCCGGACTCGATGACAATATCGATCGCGTTGGTGTTTGCGCTTCGGAAGGTCGAGGAGGTGTCGAGAGCCGCGCGGGCCAGTGTCAGGGGATGGTGCAGGAACTCGCGCCGAATCGCGGCCGATTGTTCGGCGGAAAGTGGGCTGACCGTGTCCCCGGCGCTAAACCCCCGCATTCCGTCGATACCTTCGTCGCGGCGTTGGGTGGTGGCTCCGGCGTAGAGGAAACGGGCCTCCCGTACCTCGCGTGTCCGCATGCGGCCGGCCGGGTCGATTTCCCGGAGGAACGAGGCGATTTCCCAGGCCGGATTTTCGTCTTCCGGCGTCCGGTTCTGTCCGAGGTTCCGAATGCCTCCGGTCGCCTCCATCACGATCGATTCGACCGCGGTGATCGGTCCCGCCCCGCCGAGCGCGGCGACGGCCTCGTCGAACGCCACCCGCGCAACGGGATCGGTCCCTTCGGCGCCATCCGGCTCATAGGCCGGACTGGTGCACGCGGACACGATTGCGGATGCCAGGACGAAGAGTACTCGAGTGAGTTTCGGTTTCCTCATGTCGCCTCGTTCAGAAGAGCGGCCCGGCCCCGAGCATCTCGCGACGCACGAGGGGAAGCGGCGGTGCTCCGTAGCTGAGCAACGTGTCGTGGAACTCGCGCCAGGCATTCCGGCCTCCGCGCGTGGCCGTCCAGTCCTCGCGGAGCTTCAGGATCATGAGCTTTCCCATTGTGTAGTTCAGGTAGGCCGGGTCAAAGGTTCCGCGCGCGGCCTGCTGGCGGGCGTTGCCGGCGTCCTGAAAGGCTTGTTCCCGGAACATGCGTTCGACGTCCTGGATCGTCATGGTTCCCGTATGCAGTCCGATCGCGGCCAGATACCGGACGTTGCGGAGCAGGGCGTTCAGCAACTGCCCGATCCGGTTCTCGGGGTCGCCCGAGCCGAAGCCGGCCTCGGCCATCAGCTCTTCCGAATAATGGGCCCAGCCTTCGGTGAAGGCATAGCTGGAAAACAGCCGGCCCATCATCGAGCCTGCCTCGTGCGCGTGCAGGAACTGAAGGAAGTGTCCCGGCCAGACTTCGTGCACCGAAATGTAGAGCAGGTCGGAACGTGCCGGGACATAGGCCGCCTGGTCTTCCTCCGACCACTCCGGGTCGGGCGGGGAAATGTAATAGGTCGACGGAAGCCCTTCTTCATAAGGGCCCGGGATGTCGATGAAGGCCGCGTTCCACCGCATGTACGGCGGGGATTCCCGGACCTCGGCTTCCTCGGGGCCCGGAATCGACACCAGGTCGTGGTTGACGGCGAAGGCCTTGAGGTCCCCGAGCTGGTTCCGGGCTTCCACGACCGGTCCGTTTTCGGGCTTGTTGGCCTGGACGCGGAGGACACATTCACCGATGGTGGCTTTCGGATCGAAGACGTGGCACGCGTCGGCGAGCGCTCGGAGATTCCGTTCCAGGTCTTTCCGCCCGATGGCCTCGAGCTCCCCCAACTCGACATCGACCCGTTCGGTGGCCCGAAGCATCTCGCCGAAAAGATCCGCCCCCAACGCGAAGTCCTCGGTGGTTCGAGCCTCGGCGAACCAGGCATCCAATGCGCGCATGGCGTCGATCGCTCCTTGGTTCGCTTCGAGAAACTCGGACTGGAGCCTGGCGTCGCCGACCCCGGCGAAAACGTTGGGGACATCGGTTTCGTAGAAGGAGGCCAGGCCGCCGAACGTGGTTCGCGCGAATTCGACGAACGTTCTTGGGAGAGGGCGTTCGAGGTTGGCTTTCACCTGGGCCGTCGCGCGGGGAACGGCGCGCGCATACTGGACATAGGCCCGCATGCGATCGGCGGCCGGCCGGTAAGGGCGCGAGACGTAGACGTTCGGGTCGAACGCCCAGGCATAATATTCCGGGCGGTGGTGGGGGCCGTCGAGCGTCTCGATCCAGAAAAGGTCGCTCTCGATCGTCGCGATCAGGTGCTCCCGCTCGAAGCGTTCGGTGGATTCGAGGCGGTCCACGTCGAAGTCCCGGGCCATGTCGAGCGCCCGATGAAGCCGCGCGATCTCGCCGGCAATTCCCTCCGGGCTCCAGTCCGGGAGCCGGCCGTCGAACTCGTGCCGCCCCGCGGCAACAGCAAAGTGGGGCCGGGCCTCGAAGGTCTCGTCGATGAAGCGGATGACGAACGAATCCCAGTCCGATGTGCGCGGTGAAATCATGTCGTTCGATTACGGGAGCTCTTCCATGAATCCAGGCCCGGACATTCTACCCGGCGATGGTCTTCGATGACACCTTTCCGGCGATGCGGTTCCACCACATGATGGCACCGCTCGCGAAGAGGATGGGTGGGACGAGCCCGAGCGCGGCCCAGAGGATCTTGATTGTCAGCCCGCCGAAACGTCCGAAATGCAGGCGGGCGAGCCAGCGCAGGATTTCATCCACCGTGCGGGGCTCGAAACTGTCGTCGTCGAATGGTTCGATGAAATCGGCCGCGGCGTTGAACGGATTGGGAAAGACCAGATAGACGCCGCTAATGCCCCACATGATCAGGACCACGGCCGTCCAGAAACCCAGCGCGCTGTGCAGGCTCCAGTTCATCCGCTTCCAACCGGACCGGATCTGAACATACAGGCTGCGGGTCCAACGCTTCCGGCCCGGCCACCAGATCACGAGGCCGGTGGAGGCGAGGACGGTGAACAGGCCTCCGGCCGCACCGTTTGCGATGCGTCCCGGCTCCCCGAAGAGAAGGTTGTCGTGAAGGTCGAGGATCCAGGACATGGCGCGGACGCCGGGAGCGATGGCTGGGCCCAGATCCGCGCCGGTGAACGGGTCGAAGAGCCGTTCGAGCCGCCCGGCGTCGCTGGAGATCCAGACCTCGACGGCCTGGTTCTCGCGTCGCGGGCGGAACATCTGGACCGTGCGGTACCCGGGGTAGGCCCGTTCGGCGGCGGCGCCGAGGGCCTCGTCGTCGAGCGCGGCTCCGAGCGGTTCCACCATGAGCGGCGGGGGCGTCACCGCCTCGAGCAACTCGAGACGGAAGACCAGGATGCTTCCCGAGAGGCTCACGACCAGGACGTAAAGTCCGAGGCCGAGTCCCGACCAGAGATGAACCTGGAACAGAATCCGGCGGAGGAGGACGCCCTGCGGCTGGTTGCTGATTCGCGCCCATACCGAACGGCCCGGTCCCATTGTCGAAATCATTCCGGGATACTAGTCGAATCCAGGGGGCTTTCGGAACCGGTGATTGGCGGAACTTTGAACCCCGCGTCCAGCGCATTCTCACGCAGGCGTGCGCTCCGACGGCGAATCGACGATCCGTTGCCGCAGCCGCGTGGCGGATGTTTGGCGCGCTTCAACAACGGACGGGGCAATGGAAAGGTAGTGCGTGCGCTTTTGCTCCGCTCGGCTGTGGGCGACCGAGTCCAGGATCACCCCGGCAACAAAAAACTGGATCGCCATCAGGACCATCGCCACCGCCGTGATCCAGGTGGGCAGCCGATCGACGAGACCCGTTCGAAAGTATTCCTGAAGTACGGGGATCATGAACGACACCCCGGTGACGAGAAGCACCGTGCTGACGGCTGAGCAGAAGAGAAACGGCCGCGTCTCCTTCATCAGTATTGCGAACGTCCAAAGGATCTTCGCCCCGTCCCGAAATGTGGACAGCTTCGACGGCGAATCTTCCGGCCGTCGTCCGTATTCAAGCGGAAGCTCGGCGACCGGGAGGCGCAACGCGGATGCGTGGACCGACATCTCGGTCTCGATTTCGAAGCCGTTGGACAGTGCCGGGAAACTCTTGACGAACCGGCGGGTGAAGACCCGGTAGCCCGAGAAGATATCCGAGAACTCCCGCCCGAAAATCGATTTGTAGAGCCAGTTGAACAGCCGGTTGCCGACCGCGTGGCCCTTGCGGCCGGCGTCGTCGGTCACGCCGCGCCGCGTCCCGACCACCATGTCGCAGCCCTCGTTGAGGAGAAGCTCGACCAGTTCCGGAGCATCCGCAGGGTCGTAAGTTCCGTCACCGTCCGCCATGATGTAGATATCGGCGTCGATATCGGCAAACATTCGGCGGACGACGTTCCCTTTACCCTGACGAGGCTCGGAAACGACCGTCGCGCCCGCCCGGGAAGCTTCGATCGCTGTTTGATCCGAAGAATTGTTGTCGTAAACGTAGA
>CAZTTI010000089.1:0-5709 GCA_964615925.1 uncultured Solibacteraceae bacterium | reverse complement strand
GCCTGCGCAACGGCTCGTCAAGCTGCAGGCCGTGCGATGGGCGCTGCCAACCGATTCACTCAAGCGAAGCGGGCGGAGCCCATCGCGTTTTCGGACTGCCAGCTTCATTGCCTATTATGCCGTCGGCCGTGCGAGCTCGGGCTTGGTTTCCCAATACGCGACGATACGTTCAGCGAGAGCCACCGCAGTGATCGTTGGTCCGAGTTGACGCTTGGCGTCGCCATCCAACTTGACGATCAAAGAGGCCCCGCCCCAATATCTACGCCCCCAGTAGTTGGCTCCCCAATAGCTCTTCGCCCAATATCCGCCACTCGTCTCAGTGTCGGCGACGCTGACATGGTGCTTCGCCTCGACCTTGAAGTGCTTCGCCCCGTTTGCCAAGTGGGAACATACTTGAAGCAGAATCGACGAGTTCTCGATTTGCTCCCGGGCCGCTCGATGCAATCTTCCAGGGAAGAGCCAATCCTTCATGTGTTCAGCTGTCACGAAAAAGTTGAACGCCAAATAGCTGTTTGTCGGGTTTCTCTTGAGGTCGCGGAGATCGGATCGAAGCTTCTCCAAGAGATCGTCCGGGGTCTTCAATTCGAACGTGCCGTTCGTTTTACGACTCACATGCCCATCTCATATCGGCATAGCCTATATTCAGCGGAACTGCGTACTTCGTTCGTCCTGCGGTCCATGCGACCTAGCCGCAAGTGAAGATCGTACAAGTGCCTCTATTCTAAGGCACTGCGTATGGCGGGTTGAGCGATATGTTGAGCGGGCTCGCAATCACAAGCAACACTCCTTCTGAAAGACCTTCGCCATAGACGTGCCGCCTGTCAGGACCTATGAGGACGTGTTCGATGCGCGTGGGCGGAACTCGAAGCGTCTTGTGGCAGCGGGAGACGATCCGTGGAACGACATCGGGCAAGGACACCGCTCGTCGTTCTACGATGCCAGAAAAAACTGCTGCATCGCGCTCTCGATCGGGATCGTCTCGAATCGCGTGTACCCTGCATCCTCGGCGAGCCGCCGCGCCCCTTCCTCCCCGATGATCGTCCCGAGTCCGGCGCCGCCTTCCGCCAGCGACACGGTCAGGCAGTGGTAGGGGCTCAAAGCCGAGCGCATGCGGCCGGGAGGGTTTCGGTTCTTTGTCGGGTCGGCCGAGCCTGAAGGCTCCGACCAGAACAGAACGCCGTCCGGCGCGAGCATCTCGCGTATCCGGACCAGCTCGGCGACGGGATCGGTCATGTCGTGAATACAGTCGATCGCCAGGATGAGGTCGAAACGCTCGCCTTGCGCCATTCCGTCGAGGGCGATCTCGCGGAACTCCAGGTTGTCGACTCCCGCTTCTTCGGCGAGCTTCCGCGCTTCGGCGATGCTGGGTTCGTGCGGGTCGATGCCGACCACTCGGGAATTCGGGAACCCGTGCCCGATCGCGATCGAAGCCCGTCCCAGACCGCAGCCGACGTCGAGGACACGGATGCCGGATTCGAGCTTTACGACGACGTCCGGCAGCGCCGGCAGCCACCGGCTCGTGAGCTGGTGGTCGAACCAGGCGCGGTGCATCCGGTCGATGGCCTCGGGAACTTCCGGTCCCAGCTCGGAGAATGGGATTCCGCCGCCTGAACGGAAGTGCTCGATGAGGCGTTCGGTGACGGCCAGCGACGGGATGGCGAACTGGAATGCGCCTGCCGCGAACGTCGGCGAGCCTTCGTCGGCGAGGACCGACCGTTCCTCTTCCGTCATCCAATAGGTCCCGCTTCCGGGATCGCTCTCGGCGTATCCGGCGCTGACCATCGCTTTCAGCCACTCCCGGACGTAGCGCTCGTCGAGCGCGAGTTGGCTCGCAAGCGCGTCGCTCGTCATCGGGCCTTTGTCTGCCAGAGCGCGGAACAGGCCCAGCCGGTCGCCGATGTAGCCGAGGCCGGTCACGAACGCGCCGCCGGCATCGGCGATCACCTGTTCGATCAGTGCACGCCGGGTAGGGCCGGTTGGGCCGGACAACCTAGAAATACCTCTGGGCGACGCCCTGGACCAGTTGGGGCGTGACGTCGGTCGGCGGCGGGATCGTCCCGTCCGGGGCCCGCTGCCAGAGGATGATCTGGAGGTCCGTCCTCAAGCGGGAGAAATGCTCGATCGCGGCGCGGTGGGCCTGGGCGAATTCGCTGGCGGGGATTTCTCCCGCGGAAGCTTCTGCGATCCACTCCTGGATCACCGCCTCCCTTTCGGGGTCGGTCTCGATCACGAGGCGCGAACCTTCGAGCCCCTCGATGGCGATCTTTGCGTCGGCCCACCATCCGGCCTCGATCAGGCGGGCTTCGAGCCACATCTTGAGGACGAGGACGGAGGGTATGTCGACGGTGGCGAATTCGCCGATGAGGGGAACCGGGACCGTGTCGGCGTTTCCTCCGGTCCAATTCGCAAAGCGTAATCGGGCGGCCGCCATTTGCGGCTCGGGAACGAAGAAGAGGAGCCGCTGGGCACGGACGCCGGAGAGCACTGTTTCGATGTCCGGCGGCATTCCGCCGGGGAACGACCAGAGGGCGCCGTTTTCATTGGATGCTTCCAGGTCTCCGCCGGACACTTCGTCGGGGAACGTTCCCGCGACCAGGACCATCGAGCGGTTGCTGGGGGCGACGGTGATTCCGGATTCGAGCCGCCCGAGCCCGAGGGGTTCGAGCGCGGGGACAGCGTCATCGAACGGACCGAGCGCCGGAAGACCGCCCGGCACGGGGCCGAGCTCTCGAGTGAGGGGCGCCGGTTCCGCCGCGCGGGCGATCGACAGGTCTTCGACCACGGCGACGGGTTGACTGAACGACGGCGCCCATACCGCGGCGACGCGGCGGAAGGAATAGAAGCTCGACGCGAACACGCGCAACTGGTCGGGGCCGAGGTCGCGGACAGCCTCCCATCCGTTTTGGAACGCGCTCGCGAGGCCATGGGCGGCAAACCATTCGATCATCGCCTCGTCTCCGAGCCGGGCGAGTGCCTTCTGTTTTGCTGCGGCGATCTCGTCGTCCGGCAGGGGGGTGTAGATCATCCGGACGAGCGAGTCGAACCAGTCGTCCCGGACGTCTGCGGCATAGTCGGGGATGTGCACCGGGATGCGGACCATGTGCACGGATTCCTCCGCGCCGAGCGGGAATGCGAACTGCATCTGTGGAGGAGCGGACGCCCGGAGGACCTCGTCCATGACGACCGCGCCGAACCAGGACTGGTAATGCGGCGATGGGACCAGCGTCGCGAGGATCATTCCCCCTTCGGGCTCGGAAGGGAGCTCGAGGTCCACGCGTTCGGCCGCCAGCGGCTCGGCGGCGTCCGCGGGAAGGTTTGCGGGCCGGAACGAAACGCTTGCGAGCAGGCTCGAGTCGATCGCCGGTTCGGTTCCCGAGACCACGACCCACGCCCGGTCGGTTCCGAGGTATCGGTCAATGTAGTTCTGGGCGGACGGGAGGTCCGTGCCATTTTCGGGTTCGGGGCCGTTCGCTCCCAGGAGGAGGGATTCCGCTTCGGCGAGCTTCTCGTCATTAATGACGTTGGCGATGACATTGCCGATGACATTGGCGGACCCCGGAAGTGGCGAGTCCCCCGCGGCCTCGTCCCGGGCGTAGTCGAGGACCTCGTAGTGAATGATGGAGTGCGCGAAGTACCGTGCGATCCGACCCACCACCCGATCGGCGTTGGCGCGCGGGACACGCACGCGCATTCCGATGCGACCCGCGCCGCCGATGGACTCGAACGTTCCCCCTGCATAGTGCGCCGCGAGCGCGACGGTGCGAGCCGGGACCGAGAGTTCGAAATACCGCTGGACCAGGCTCGCGGTTTCTCCCGGTTCGAATGAGAGGCCGGGCCGCACCGGCGTCCGGTAGCCGAACGCGATCTCGATCTCGTCGCCGGGCTCGTCGCGGAAGACGCGCGAGATCCGAATCCCGTTGGGCAGGATTTCCGACTCGATCCGGGGTGGCTCGGGAAGCGCCGCCTGAGCCGGCCGGCCGGCGGCGGAGCCGCTGAATCCGCCGGCGGCGGAGCCGCTGAAGCCAATGAAAGTCACGATGAGAAGGACCGTTACGAAGACATGCACGCTCACGAGGTTAGTCTCCGCGAGGCAGTGTTTTCAAGCGCGTTTGGATTGTGGTAGATTCCAGAATCGTCCGACAAGCAACTCAAGCGTCTAGAGGGCTTTCCGTCCGGAAACCACGTGTCCGGCCGCGCCGTCGCGTCTGAGATCCGGCAGGGTTCCGACGCGACTCCAGGAATAGAATCCTCTGGAAACAGTCAAGGAGCTTCAGTGTGAACGCGTACGACAGTTCATCCATTCGTAATGTTGTCTTCGCCGGCCACGGAGGCACGGGCAAGACGTCGCTGGTCTCCTCGGCGCTCTTCGTTTCCGGGGCCACTAACCGGCTGGGCAGCGTCGACGACGGGAACGCCCCGACCGACTACGACGACGAGGAAATCGAACGCAAGATGACGATTTCCACCAAACTCGCGTTCGTCGAGTGGAAGAAGCACAAGATCAACGTCCTCGATACGCCTGGCTTCGGCAACATGATTCAGGATGCCCGGGCCGCGATGCGGGTCGCCGATACGGCGCTGATCGTGGTCGATTGCGTCTCCGGCATTCAGGTCCAGACCGAGAAGGTGTGGGAGTTCGCCCAGGAGTTCGACACCCCCCGCTTCATCGTCGTCAACCGGACCGACCGGGATCGCGCCAACTTCGACGAGGTGGTCGCGTCCGTTCAGGAAGGATTGGGCCGATCCGCGGTACCCATCCAGATCCCCATGGGAACCCAGAGCGCGTTCAAGGGAGTCGTCGACCTGGTGCGCATGAAGGCCATCACGTTCGACGACAATGGGAAACCGTCCGAAGGCGACGTCCCGGGCGACTTCGAAGCGGCGGCGAACCAGCAGCGCGAGAAGCTGATCGAACTCGCGGCCGAAGCGAACGACGCATTGATGGAGAAGTTCTTCGAAGAGGGCACCTTGACCGACGAGGAACTGATTGAGGGCCTCCGCCAGCAGGTGGCCGGACGGACGATTTTTCCCGTTGTCTTCACGGCGGCCACGAAGAATATCGGCGTTGCTTCTCTGCTCGATTCGATCGTGGACTACGCACCCGCCCCGACGTACGTCGGGGCGGTCCAGGGTGCGGATCCTTCGGGAAACGCCGTCGTTCGGAACGTCGACGATGCCGAGCCGTTCTCCGCCTATGTCTTCAAGACGATCTCCGACCCGTTCACGGGACGGATTTCGCTGTTCAAGGTCTATTCGGGAACGCTCGACGATTCCACCCAACCGTACAACGTGAATCGCGAATCCACCGAGCGGATCGGCCACGTGGTGACGATGCAGGGGAAGGAAACGATCCAAGTCGGTAAGGTCCATGCCGGGGACATCGCGGCCGTGACCAAGTTCAAGAACGTGCACACGGGCGATACGCTGGCCGACAAGGCGTCCCCCATCGTCTATCCGTCCGTGGTCTGGCCCGAACCGATGATCTCCTTCGCGATCGAACCCAAGTCCCGGGGTGATGAGGAAAAAATTTCGACGGCGATCGGGAAACTCATCGAGGAGGATCCGGGACTGCGCTACGAACGTGAACCGCAGACCAAGGAGTTTCTGCTTTCCGGACAGGGCCAGATGCACGTCGAGGTGGCCGTCTCGCGCCTCAAGAAGCGGTACGGCGTGGAGGTCAACCTGCATCCTCCGAAGGTCCCTTATCAG
>CAZTTI010000088.1:0-23315 GCA_964615925.1 uncultured Solibacteraceae bacterium | reverse complement strand
GGTGGATCAGCGCAATCGGTTCAACGCGTACAAGGATTGGTTGCGCACCGCGGAGATTGCCGTTCGTCGAGGAATGAACCGCAAGGCGAAGTGACTGCGAAACTTCCAACCCGCGACCTGACCGGGGCCGTCGACGCTCTCTTCGCCTCGCAGGCCGCCGTGTGGCCCGACCTGGCCAGGGGTCTCGAGGGGCTCGGCCGGGCAAAGAAACGAAGGTTCGATATCGGCGGCTTTCCGGTCACAGCCCGTCACCTTCCGCACCGCATCCAGAGCACGATGGCGGCTGTGGATCCGGAGTCGGTGGCCCGCCGCCCGTGTTTCTTGTGTCCGGCGAACCGTCCCCAACTCCAGCGCGGCATTCCCATCGACGAATTCCAGATTTTCTGCAATCCGTTTCCGATCCTGGAAAAACACCTCACGATCGTTTGCGATGACCACGTGCCCCAGCGAATCGCGGCGCCGGGTTCGGCGCGCGGATTCGTACGGATGCTCGACATCGCACGATCGCTTCCCGGAATGATGCTCCTGTACAACGGGCCGGTTTCCGGTGCGTCGGCGCCCGATCATCTGCACTTTCAGGCCGCGAGCGCCACGGGCGTTCCGGTGTTCAATGAACGCCTGGCCATCGGGCACGGCACGATCGCGCGTTACCCGGGGACCGTCGTCGTCATTTCGGGAGGCGAGCGCGAAGAATTGGATCGGCAGTTCCGGCGCATCCTCGACGACCTTCCCGCGCTTGCAGAAATCGGGGAGCCGATGCTCAACGTCGCGGCGCTCTATCGCTCGGGAAAGTGGGACGTCCGCGTATTCCCGCGTGCCCGGCATCGTCCATCCGTGTTCGAGCGCGGGGAATTCGCGTGGAGTCCGGGAGCCATCGATATGTGCGGCATTGCCGTTCTGCCGGTTCCGGGCGATCTCGAACGCCTCACGTCCGAGGTGATCGAGGCCACCTACCGTGAAGTGTCGCTTCCGGCCGGGGGCGGTGGGAAACGATGAGGAACGAGAAAGGTCCGATCGCGGTTGGTCTTGCCGAAGGGCGCCGCTCGGTCCGTTTCCGGTTGAGGGGAAGCTTTCGGGACGAGACCGGGAAAACGCATCCGCCGGGAGAATACGCGGTGAGTCATCCCGTGACGCTCACCCCCCAAGATCCGGAAAAAGGCGCGTTCGAGCTGGCCGACTTCACCATCGGCATCGGTTTCCATTGGGAGCGCCGGAGGTCCAGCGCGTTCCAGGGCGATTTGCGCGTCATCGAGACTCCCGAAGGCCTCGACGTGATCAACGACGTGCCGCTCGAGACGTACGTGGCCAGCGTGATCGGATCGGAGATGAGCGCGTCGAGCCCGGTTGAGCTGCTTCGGGCGCATGCCGTGATCTCCAGGAGCTGGCTGGTCTCGCAGGTGATTCGGGACGACGGCGGCTCGACGTCGCGCGAGGTTGAGGAAACCGCGCCCGGAGAGTGGCGCATCCGGGCGTGGTACGGAAGGGAAGGCCACGCGCACTTCGACGTGTGCGCCGACGATCATAGCCAGCGCTACCAGGGGATTCCGCCCCAGGGCGCGGAACACTCCGTCCGCGCCGCGGCCGAGTCGGCCGGCCGGTTCCTGGTCTACGGCGAGGATGTCTGCGACGCGCGGTTCTCGAAGTGTTGCGGGGGGATGACCGAGGCTTACGCCGCGGCGTGGGACGAGCGCCCGGTCCCGTATCTGGTTCCCGTTTTCGATGGCAAGGGCGCGGTTCCGGAAATCGACGATGCCTGGATGACGAATCCGAGGGCGGCCGCTTATTGCAACGCTTCGGACCACGATCTCCTCACCCGCGTCCTCCCGGGGTTCGACCTCGAAACCCGCGATTTCTTTCGATGGAGGGTGGAGACCCCCGGCGACGAGCTATCGGACCGGGTGAGGGAGAAGTCGGGCATCGACGTGGGGCGGATCGAGCGCCTCGTTCCCATCCGGCGCGGACGCTCCGGCCGGATCATCGAACTCCAGATCCGGGGAACGAAGGGACTCCTGAACGTGGGCAAGGAACGCGAGATCCGCCGAATCCTTTCCCCGTCACACCTCTACAGTTCGGCCTTCGTCCCCGGCGAGCGCGGAGGGAGCTTCGTGTTCGAAGGCGCCGGATGGGGCCACGGAGTGGGACTGTGTCAGATCGGCGCCGCCGTCCTCGCCGATCGCGGCTGGCCCTATTCGCGGATCCTCGCGCACTACTACCCCGGAACCGCGGTGCAGTTGCTGTAGCGGTCCGGGGGCTGAGCCTCGGGTCACTCCGCGGCCGGGGTGACGTCGGGATCGGGGTGGTCGTGGCGACCGCCTTCCAGATACTTCTCGGGATCCTTCTCGAACGCCTCGAGGTCCCGCTTCATGCAGAAGTAATACACCTGGCCTTCGTATTCGGACGAAAGTTCGGGATTCCGGTGCACCATCATGTGACAGACGGGATCTTCGGATTTCTCGGCCTGCTGTCGGGCCGGTTCGGTCCGGGGCACGTTCTCCTGCCAGGCCGCCCCAGCGGCCAGCGATCCCAGAACCAGCACCGCACAAACACCAAGCGTTCGGGTTTTCATGAGATTCCCACTCGTTTCGAGGTGATTCCAGATTCGATCGTACAGGAAAACGTAAAGTAAATGTAAACCGCGTGCCGTGCGGGGATGCAAGAAGAATTAGACGGGTCGCAGCGCCGGATCGGGTGTCCGGGCGAAAAAAACTTGCGTTTGGCCCTCATTAGTTGCCCAGTCCGGTCGTCACAACTTGTTCCTCCAGTGTAGAATGGGCGAGCCTGCCGGTCACGGGGGCGCACGGTGGCACAATTTGCGGCGTGAAGGGGACGCGCCCACGCACGGTCTCCGAACGCCCAATTTCACGGAAGGTTCCGGGCCGATGGAAATTCACAAATGTAACGCCGCGCTGATGTGGGTGCTCGTTTTCGCGGTCCTCGTCTTCGTCGTGCCGCGCAACGCGGAAATCGAGAGCCAGGCGCGGGCGGCCGTCACATACAGGCCGCCGTCACCGCCGCCGGTCGACGTGGTCGACGGCATGTTCGAGAGGAACGCGACGTTGTCGGCCACGCTCGGAGCGTTCGACCTCTCCACCGTCCTCATTCACGAGATCACCGAAGCCGTCCGCGACGTTTTCAACCCGCGGCAGTTTCGTCCCGGGCAGTCCTACCGTCTCGTGAGGGACGTCTCCGGCGACTTTCTTTCGTTCGAATACGTCATCGATGAAGAGAGCACGCTGAAGGTTCAGCGAACCGATGAGGGCGGCTTCGTCGCTACGCGCGAGCAACTCCCGCTCGACGTCTACACCGAAGGCATCGTGGCCGAGGTGAACAGCTCCCTCTGGGGAGCGCTTTCCGATTATCCCCGCGGGGACCAGTTGGTCATGGAACTGGTGAACGTGTATCAGTCCCAGGTGGACTTTTACCGCGACATCCGGCAGGGCGACGGAATCCGTTTTCTCGTCGAGGCCATGTACCACCGCGGGGAGTTCGTGAAATACGGTCGAATTCTGGCGGCGGAATTCGTCAACCAGGGGCGGCCCCTTGGGGCGTTCCGATTCCAGGACGAGTACTACGACGAGAACGGGATGAGCACGCGGCGGTCATTCCTCCCCGCTCCGCTCGAGTTCACCCGCATCAGCAGCAATTTCTCGAACGCGCGTCTGCATCCCATCCTGAATACGGTTCGAGCCCACCGCGGAGTGGACTACGCGGCTCCGACCGGCACGCCGGTCTGGGCGGCATCGTCGGGCACGGTCACCTACGCGGGAACGAACGGTTCGTTCGGAAGGTTCGTCCGCATTCGCCATTCCGACGACATCACGACCGAATACGCGCATCTGTCCAGCATCCTGGTCAACGTCGGCCAGCGCGTGGAGCAGCAGGATGTGATCGGAAGGGTCGGGATGACGGGAACGGCAACCGGCCCGCACCTTCATTACCAGATGTTGATCGGCGGGAGCCACGTCAACCCGCGCACCGCCCGGGTCGATACGCCCAAGCCGATCGACGATCGGCTGCGGCCGGCGTTCATGGCCTCCATCGTCGACCCGTCGGCCCAGCTCCGGGCGATGTCGATCGAGATGCCCGTGCTGCTGGCCGAAGAGTAGTTTTCTCAGCGCGGGGCCAACAGATCCTGGACTGACCGGCGGATCTGGTCGAGCAGTGACAGGTCCGTTCCCGTAGCGCGGACCAGCGCCGTGTGGTTCGCGATCCAACCGCCTTCGTCCTCGACCAGCGTCAGGAATTCAAGCGCCTCCGCCTCGGAAGGAAACGCCAATATCTCGACTTGCGCTCCGTCGAACGCCGCGTACCCGCGTGTGCACCGGAAGTGCCTGTCCGAAGGGATGCGTCGTTCGTCGATCGCGTAGAGACCGTAGTTCTCGAGGAAATCCTCCTCGCGCGGGCTGAATCCCCGGTCGCGCAGGCGATCCAGCACGCGATCCCAACGCATCATTGGTCGACGAACGCCAGCAGTTCGGATGGATCGGTCGTGGGGAGCCGGCACACGCGGTCCTCGCAGCAGTAGACCGTGGGTTTGCCATCGATCGACTCGCGGCCGCGCAGAATCCCGACCACATCGTCGGGATCGGAGGCGGCTCCAGCGAGCACCGTGCGCGGCATGTATCGCGACCGGACCGCGTCGACAAACCGCGTCGGATCGCCGAGCACGGCGACCTCGCGGGACGGCCCGATCAGGTAGTCGACGGCGGTGAGCATGCGCCCGAATCCAGTCGGGAAGCGGGCGAGGTGCCCGCTGACGCCGCCGGAGATCGCTTCGGCTTTCTCGCGCAGGTCTCGACGGTCGGCGACGGCGGAGAGCCGCGCGAGCACATCGGCGGCGACCGAGTTCCCTGAAGGCGTGGCATTGTCGAAGTATTCCTTCGTGCGGGCGACAAGTGATTCGTGGGATCGTCCCGTAAAGAAAAACGCGGCCTGGTCCGAGTCCCAGAACTCGTCGATCATGCGGTCCGATATTTCGAGCGCGAGCTTCAGCCATCGCCCCTCGAAGGTCAATTCGTAGAGCGCCAGGAGCCCGTCGGCGAAGTTCGCGTAGTCGTCGACATATCCGTTGAACCGGGCCTGGCCGTCTTTGAACGCGTGGACGAGCCGCGTTCCGTCCCACATCTTATCGACGAGGAACTCCGCGTTGTTCTCGGCGATCCGGGCGTAATCGGGGCGCTTGAATGCCAGGGCGGCGCGCGCCACGGTACGCAGCATCAGGCCGTTCCAGTCGGTGAGGATCTTCTCGTCGCGTCCGGGACGAACGCGCCGCTCCCTCCGCTCGAGAAGGAGGGGAACTGCCCCAGAGATTCTGGCTTCCAGTTCCCCGCGGTCGATCCCCTCGCTGGCGGCAAACACCTCCGGTTCGTGACTGACGTGAAGGATGTTCTGGCCTTCGAAGTTCCCAAGGGGCGTGACGTCGAAGAAGCGCGCCAGCACACCGGAGTCGTCTTCAGCGACCTCACGGAATTCGTCGGCGGACCAGACGTAGAACTTGCCTTCGACGCCTTCGCTGTCCGCGTCGAGCGTCGAAAAGAAACCTCCGGCGTCGCCGAGCAACTCCCGCACGACGAAGTCCACGGTTTCCTCGACCACCTTCCGGTATTGGTCCCGCCGGGTCAGCTTGTAGGCGTCAAGATAGACGCCGGCCAGGAGCGCATTATCGTAGAGCATCTTCTCGAAGTGCGGGACAAGCCAGTGCGCGTCGGTGGAGTAACGATGAAAGCCGCCCCCGACATGGTCGTAGATACCGCCGCGAGCCATCTTGTCCAGCGAGACCCGGGCCATCTCGAGCGGGTGCTCCTCTCCGCTGCGGTGGTGATACCGCAGGAGAAAGTCGATCGTCATGCTCGAGGGAAACTTGGGTGCCGGTCCGAACCCCCCGTGGTCGGGATCGTACCGTTCGGAGATCCCCGCTACCGCACGCTCGAGCAGGGAGACGCCGATCGCCTCCCCGGCGGCGGCGGACCGTGCCTGGGCGTTGATCTGGTCGACGAGCGTCGTGGAACTCTCGTTGACCTCGCCTCGCCGTCTCGCGTACGCGTCCGCGATCGCGATGAGGAGCCGGGGAAATCCGGGACGGTTGTACCGGTCCTCAGGCGGGAAATAGGTCCCCCCGTAGAACGGCTTGGCTTCTGACGTCAGGAACACCGTGAGGGGCCACCCGCCGCCGCCGGTCATGATCTGCACGGCGCTCATGTAGATCTGGTCGAGATCGGGCCGTTCCTCGCGGTCCACCTTGATGTTCACGAAGTGCTCATTCATGAGCGCGGCAATCGCGTCGTTCTCGAAGGATTCGCGCTCCATCACGTGGCACCAGTGGCATGCGGAATAACCGATGCTCAAGAGGATCGGCTTGTCTTCCGTCCGCGCCAGGCCCAGGGCCTCTTCTCCCCAGGGGTGCCAGTTCACCGGATTCCGCGCGTGTTGCTGCAGATACGGGCTGGTTTCCGAGGCGAGCCGGTTGGGTGCGCCGTCGGGACGGGGTGTATTCGGGCCGGTATTCATCGGGACGCTCCTTACTATCGTGCGCAGGTCTCGGCGCGACCGCCGTCGATGGAGTAGGTGACCCCGGTGATCCACCCGGCCTGATCGGAGGCCAGGAAAAGGATCAGGTCAGCGACCTCCTCCGGCGTCCCGATGCGGCCCAGTGGGTGGGTCGTCTTGCTCCGTTCGGCGAACGCATCGTATGTCGTATCGTCCATCCCCGATCGCCGATGGAGGTTGGTCCGGACGACGCCGGGGTTCACGGCGTTGACGCGGACTCCCCGGGACGCCAATTCGAGGGCCACGCAGCGGGTGAACTGGTCCACCGCGGACTTGCTCATGCAATAGGCCAGGACGCCGGGAAAGGCGCGGAGGCCGGTCACGCTCGAGACGTTGACGACGTTGCCTTTTCGTTCGATGAGCGAATCGAGGCAGAGCCGGGTCATGTGGAGGACGGCGCGGACGTTGATATTCATCATCGCGTCGTAGTCGGCCAGGGTGGTGTTCTCGATCGAGCCGGACGAGATGATACCGGCCGCGTTCACAAGAATGTCGACGCCTCCGAGATCGGAGACGATGCGTTCCATCGTGGCCCTGCGTTCGGACTCCTCGGCCAGATCGGCCCGAACCGGGTGGATTCCCTTCCCGGACAGCTCCTCCAGAACCGCCGTGTTCCGGCCGATTGCGGCGACTTGTGCTCCTTCGGCGGCCAACGCCCGGGCCGTGGCGTGTCCGATTCCGCTCGTCGCGCCCGAGACGACGGCCACCTTGCCTTCGAACCTCATCCTCACTCCTCCGTGTACTGAAGATCGAGCCGCCAGATCGCGGTCGATTCGATTTCGATCACTTCGAGAGCCCACGTCCCGTCGGGGGCCTGGTCCAGGACCGGTCCGACGAGGGGGCCGCCGGGAGGGGCGAGCGGCCCCGGGAGCCGCATATCGTCGACGACAAATGCCTCGCCGGAAATCCAGATCGGCGGTCCGAACGGGGTTTCCGAATCGGCCCGTGCGGCGGCCCGGCCCTGGGAGTCTGCGATCACGACACCTTCCGGAGTCCAGCGCGCGACCCGGTTCCCGTCGTCCGAATACCGGGGCCAATAGCCGCTGTCGCTCCACCGGACGCGTTGTCCGCCCATGGACGGAATCGTCCAGATTCCGGGGCGGCCGCCGGCTTCGGAATAGAAGATGATTGTGCGCCCGTCGGGCGACCAGTCGGGCGTATCATCCAGCGCGGGATCGTCGGTCACGCGGCTGGGAATGCCGGTCCGGATGTCGGTCTTCCAGATGTCCCGGTTTCCGTCCAGGCCGGTTCGGGCGAATGCCAACTCCAATCCGTTCGGGGAAAACCGGGGATGTTCGCCTGGCGTCACATATTGCCCGTTCCCTTCGGTGTTTCCGTCGACGACGGGAACAACCCATATCTCCGAAACTCCGTTGGACTCCCGCACGTACGCCAGACGATCTCCGGAAGGGGAGAAGGCAGGTTCGGAGACGACCCCTTCTGCTCCCGTAGCCAGGACCCGTCCGTCGAGCGTCTCGATGGTCGTGTCGAACTGGTGGACCGGAACCAGGACACGTTCTCCGCGGACGTCGATCCCCACGGGGGCCAGGGCCCTTTCCATCAACGGCGTGGTCAGCGGAACCATCGTGTTCGCGTTCAGGTCGACGTGCCAGACCGCAACTCCCCCACCCCGGTTGGTGACATAAGCCAGCTTTCGGTCGTCGATCCATGCGACCCCGGTCGGATCCTCTGAGACCCGGTCCCCGACGATCGTGCGCACCGTTCCAGAGGCCAGATCCACCGCGATCAGTTGGCCGTGGAGCCGACCGGTCGTCCGGATGAGGGCCAACTGCGTCCCGTCCGGCGAGAAGCGAACGGACCGGAACCCGGCTTCGGCCGCCGCGGGCTCGATAAGGACCTCTGCGGGACCGTCCCCCGATGGGGCGATCCACAATGCGCCGTCACGGACGAAGGCTTCGCGGCCGTCTCCCGACGGAGTCAGGCCGGTGGCATTCTCCCGATAAAGCGACTCTTCGCCGCTTGCGGCGTTGACCCGGTAGGTGGCCGAACCGCGCGTGACGAGAACCGCGCCTTCGGTTTCCCACCGCGGGGAGGATTCCGGTTCCGGCGTCGTCGTGATCCGGCGAGCTCCGGTCTCGTCGGCGATCCAGAGATCACCCGAAGCGATGATGGCGTGGAGCTTCCCGGACGGCGCGATGGCGATTTCGGTCTCGATCCCGTCGACATCGATCAACGCCGCTACATCCGGGGCATCCAGGACGAGGTCTGGCGGGCCGCCCGTTCGGTTGAGCACGAAGAGCATGCCACCGATCAATATCGCGGCCACGGCCAGGGGAATCACGGGGAGTCGCATCGGTTGCATACCAGGAACGCACTCACTCTACCGTATTTCGCCGGACTTTTCAGGTTTGGGCTATAGCGGAAGTGGTTGGAACGCCGCAGGTTGTGGGACACCTCGAGAAATTCCGAGAAGTTTCGAGGCGATTCGGAAAGGGTTTGGTTACGAATCCCGGCCCCGGTGCGTCTAACGTTCATAATCCGGCGCGAGCTGTATCATCCCGCGCCGCGGAATCGCGAGGTCCAACGATGGCGAAAAGATTGAAAAGCAAGAGGATATACAGTCAACCGACGATGTGCCTTCAATGCCACCTGGTCGTGGGGATGTTCCACGACAGTGAAGAGGATCCGAGCACCGGGGCGTGGGAGTGTCCCAATTGCTCGCACAAGTATCCTTTCGCCCACTGGAAGATCAAGAAGCAGTCGCGCGGCAAGTCCCGCGCCGCCTGAGACCTCCGTTTCGGGAACGGCCGTTCGGCCGTTCCCGTACGACCCATCGTCCCGCCTGACCGGTTTTCGCGCCCCTCCGTTTCCCGGGTACAATCGAACGCAGACTGCCGTGAAGATCCCTGCCGCCTTCTACGACCGGCCGACGCTGGATGTGGCGCACGACCTCATCGGAAAAGTGCTCGTGCACCGCTACGGTCGGCGCTTCGTCGCCTCGGGCATGATCGTCGAGACCGAAGCGTACATCGGCGCCGAGGATCGCGCATGCCACGCTTCCAAGGGCCGCACGGGCCGGACCCGCGTCTTGTTCGGCCGTCCCGGGATGGCGTACGTGTACCTCATCTACGGCATGTATCACTGCCTGAATGCCGTCACCGAGGCCGAGGGATTTCCGGCCGCCGTCCTCATTCGCGCCGTCCGGCCCATCGACGGGATCGCGTGGATGAGGGCCAACCGCGGCGGTGTTGCCGAGACGGGCATCGCAAGCGGGCCGGGAAAGCTCTGCCAGGCGTTTCGGATCAACCGCGCCTTCAACGAGGCGAGCCTCGAGGGGAATCGCCTCTGGGTCGAAGACCGCGGCCTCGGTTGCCCCACGATCCGGACCAGTCCCCGCATCGGCGTCGACTACGCGGGGGAGTACCGGGACAAGCCCTGGCGATTCTTCGCCGCGGACAGCGGCCACGTGACGCGGCACAGGTTCAACCGTTCCGGGAACTGACCCGTTGAATTCGAACGACCCAACGTCCCCGGTGTTGAAGCAGAAGCTCGAGTCGATCCCCGACGGCCCCGGCGTTTACGTCTACCGCGACGCGAGCGGGGACGCGCTCTATGTCGGCAAGGCCAAGTCGTTGAAGAACCGGGTTCGAAGCTACTTTCAGCAGTCGCGCGCGCTGGACCGCCGCAAGGACCGTCTGATCGGCCGGATCGCCGACGTCGAGTTCATCGTCACCGACACCGAGGGAGAGGCGCTGGCGCTGGAGAACAACCTCATCAAGCAGCACCGGCCCCGCTTCAACGTTCTCCTCCGCGACGACAAGACCTATCCGTATATCAAACTCACGATGAACGAGGCGTTTCCCCGGGCCCTGATCACGCGGCGCGTTCGCAAGGACGGCGCGTTGTACTTCGGCCCGTTTTTTCCCGCCGGGCTGGCCCGGAAGACGCTTCGGCTGATCGAACGGCACTTCATGATCCGGAACTGCACGATCAAGATCGACGGCCGGCGCGGCCGTCCGTGCCTCCAGTACTACATTCACCGCTGCCTCGGGCCCTGCGTCGCGGACCTGACGACGCCGGGGGAATATCGTGAAGCGGCCCATGACGTGAAGCTGTTTCTCGAGGGAAAGACGGCCGACCTCGTCGAGAGCCTCGAACGGAAGATGGCCGAGGCCGCCAACGCCGAGCAGTACGAAGCGGCGGCCCACCACCGGGACGCGCTCGAAACGGTTCGGCGAGTCGGCGAACGTCAGAAGATGGCATCTTCCGCATCGGACGACATCGACATCTTCGGCTTCCACGACGACGACCAGATGGTCGCCGTTTCCACGTTCCATATGCGCGGTGGGCGCGTCGTCAACCGGAAGGAGCTCTTCTGGGAGGATCTGGACGACTTCGAGGCGGGTGCGTTCCTGGGGGCGCTCCTCAAACAGTACTACCTCGACGCGCCGTTCATTCCGGCCGAGATCCACGTTCCCGAGTCCTTCGACGATCAGGAGATCCTGGCACGTGAACTGACCCGCCGTAAAGGACAGAAGGTTGCGATCCACACGCCGAAACGCGGCGGGAAGCGCGAGATGATCGAACTCGTCCGACGCAACGCGAAGCTGATCTTCGATCAGCGCTTTCGCGCCGGCGATCCGTCGGCGGCGACGATTGCCCGCAACCTGGAAGAGTCCCTGGATCTGGAGACACCACCCCGGCGCATCGAAGCGTTCGACATCTCCAACCTGCAAGGATCGGACATCGTGGCTTCGATGGTCGTGTGGAAAGACGGCGAGATGTCCCGGGCGGACTATCGCCGGTTCATCGTCCGCTCGGTTTCCGGCCTGCCCGACGATTTCCGGAGCATGAAGGAAGTGATCGGCCGCCGATACCGGCGCGTCCAGGAGGAAAAGCACCGGATGCCGGATCTGGTCCTGATCGATGGAGGGATCGGCCAACTGCACGCGGCCCAGACGGCGCTTGACGATCTCAACCTCGTGGACCAGCCGTTGGCGAGCATCGCGAAGCGCGAGGAGATTATCTATGTCGCCGGGCGCGAGGACGAACCCATCGTCCTGGATCGCCGTTCGCCGGCGCTGCGCCTCATCCAGAGGATCCGCGACGAGAGTCACCGTTTCGCGGTGACGTTCCACCGCGAACGGCGTGCAAAGCGGAATCGGAGCGCTCTCGTCGACGTTCCCGGGATCGGACCGCGGACTTCGTCCAAACTACTGCGTCATTTCGGGTCGATTCAGAAGGTGAAAGACGCCGACCTCGCCGAGCTGGAGTCCGTGGTCAACCGAAGGCAGGCCGAAGCCATTTATCGGCACTTCGCGCGCTGAAGGCCGGCGTCGACGACAGAAGGGAGTCCACGTTACCCGGAAGTACCTGTGCTAACATCAATTAGTCGACGTGTTCGTGTCGGCAAAGGAGTCATCACATGAGTCAATCGAGCGACAAGTTCCTTTGTTTTCTCCTTGGAGCCAGCACGGGAGCCATCCTCGCACTGCTGTATGCCCCGAAATCCGGGCGCGAGACGCGTGAAGAGATCTCGCGCCGTGCCGCAGAAGGGCGTGAATTCGTCACGAAGAAGGTGGACGAAGGCCGCCATTTCGTTGAAGATACGGGGCGTCGCGTCTCCTCGGAGGTCACCTCGCTCGTCGATCGGGGAAAGACCGGTGTTTCCGAGGCGGTCGAGAAAGGCCGCGGGGCGGTCAAGAAGCAGAAAGAGCAATTCGCGGCCGCATTCGAAGCTGGAAAAGAGGCGTATCACGAGGAACGCAAAGGCGACTGACCGGAGGGTTTCGTGGAAAGCTTGCTCACCCTGTTCGTGGCGCTGACGGCTGCAGCGGTCCTTCTACAGGTCGGCCTGCTCGTTGGGATCTACATGATGACGCGTCGCGTCACCGAACAGGTGGAGGCGACACTCGAGCAGGCGCGTGGCTTGGTCCCGGGTCTGAAGGTCGTGACCGACAACCTGAAGACGGTTTCCGGAGACATGGTCGATATCGGGGCGCGGGCGCGCGAGCAGTTCCAGCATGTCGAGCAGATGGTCGAGGAAACCGGCCGGACGCTTCAGAGCCAACTCGAAAAAGTCGACCGAATGAGCCAGGAGGTAAGCGACCGCGTCAACGAGACCGTTGAGGTGGTCCAGGAATCGATCGTTCGTCCTGTGCGCGAGGTCGGCGCCATCGCCCGCGGCGTGTCCCGAGGAGTAGACGTCCTCCTGCATCGGAGAGAGCGGAGCCCGGTCGATCAGGCCCGCCAGGACGAAGAGATGTTCATCTGAGTCGGCCGGGCCCTTGAGGCTTCTCCGTCGGCGGCCCCTCCTTCGACGGTGGGCCGTTCTCCCGAGATGCCGATGTCTCAAAAAGACCAGATCGAAGTCCCGCTGTTCCCGCTCCCCAACGTCGTCCTCTTCCCGGGCGCGCTTCTTCCCCTGCACATTTTCGAGGATCGCTACAAGGAGATGGTGGCGGAGTGCATCCAGTCGCGGACGCCGTTCGGCGTCGTCCTTCTGACCGAGGAGATCGAGACGCGTTCCTCGATCCTCGGAGTCGGCGTGCTCGCGCGAATCCGCGATTTCGAACGGCTCGACGACGGCCGGATGAATATCGTCACCGAGGGCGACGAACGCTTTCGGATCGTCGAGTTCACTTCGGAAGGGCCACGCTGGCGGGCCTCGGTCGAGTTCCTCCCGGACGAAGCCGATTCCGAGGCCATCCTCGAAGCCCTTTCCGGCGAACTCATGACGATCTACCGGGAAGCGTATGCCAAAGGGCTGGAGCTGACCGGAGATCGCCCTGAGAACGTCCAACTTCCCGGCGAACCGCGCGAACTTTCCTTCATGGTGTCCTACGTGCTAGAGATGGCGGTGGGCGAGAAGCAGCGGTTGCTGGAGTCGACATCGACACGTCTCCGGTTGGAGACCCTCATCGGGCACCTGAAACGGGCCAACGAGCGTCTAACCGAACAGGTCGAGCGCAAGAGGGCGTCGGCGACGGCTCAGCAGAACGGGCACCTCGGGGCCTGCTCCCGGGAGAAGTGAAAGTGGACAGACGGGACAGACGAGGCCGGCCTCCGGAGCCGGTTCCATTCGCACACGATGGCGCAGACCGATCCAGGGTTCAGTCGTCACGGACGTATTGGCCTGTCCTCGCCGTGTTGGCCATCATCGCCCTCGGATATCTTGCCGTCTCACGGATCGGTTCCCTCGAAGAGCGGATCGTGACGCGTCTCGATCAGGTCGGCGAACAGCTCGAGGTCGTGGGCGAGCGGGCCGAGCAGGCTGTGGCCTCGGCCACGACGGCCGAACAGGCGGCCAGCGTCGCTCTCGGTCGCGCCGTCCAGGCGGAGGAAAACGCGGCCGAAGCCGCCACCGTCCGCGAGGATGCCGAACGGGCGCGCCAACTGGCCGAAGCCGAGACCGAGCGCGCCCGCGTCGCCGCGATGACGGCGGCGGGTGAGGCCGAACGGGCCCGCGCCGAACTCGACCGCATCGAACAGGAGCGCCAAGCGGAGCTCGATCGTCTCGAACGGGCGTTGGGATCGTTGGTCGAGACGCGGAGAACGGCTTTGGGTCTGGTGATGAGTCTCGGGAGCGATGCGATCGAGTTCGAGTTCGACAGCGCCGAACTCGAGGGAAGCGACCGGGAACTGCTCAGCCGCATCGCGGGGGTCCTGCTTTCATCCACCGGATATTCCGTGGCCGTCTACGGCCATACCGACGATGTCGGAACGCCGGAATACAATCGCCTGCTTTCGGAGAGGCGCGCGACTGCGGTTCGGGACTACCTGATCGAAGCCGGCGTCGATTCCGCGATCGTTTCTTCACGCGGTTATGGCCAGACGAGTCCCCGGATCGCCGAATCGACCCCCGAGGCGCGCGCGCGCAACCGCCGGGTCGAAATCGCCATCATCGACGTGGCGATCCAGCCGGCCCGCATCCTCAATTAGGTCCATCAGATTCGGTGTTCATACAGCCGGATCCGCCGCAAGAACAGATCCACGAGATACAGGAGTAGGGCAAACCCGGCCAGGTACGGCCAGAGTTCGACACGGCGTGTCACCGAGGCAGAACCGGTATCGAAGATGCGTTCGATCTCCGGGTCGAACCTTCCACCCGTCGCCCCGGCCAGATCGTTCAGCAGTTCCTCGTCCGGAGGATAGAGGCGGTGTTCGTCCGGATAGGAGAACGGCAGCGTTCGCGTGATCCCGGCCGAGTCGTCGGTCGTGAGGCGGAACACAAACGTTCCCCGCTCCTCGAGGGGATAGACGGCCTCGTAGAAACCCGGTGCGGATTGGTGGAGGATCAGGTCGCTGGCCTCGCCCGAAGGCGCGATCGCGCGAACGGCGGGGTCGAGATCGTTGTTGAAGGCGCCGGAGGCATCCACCGCGCGGACCTCGATGCGGGCTTCGTCGTCGACCTTGTCCACCCTCATCTCCAGCGTTCCGTCATCGCTGCGACGCATGGTTTCGCGTATGAGTTGAGGCCAGAACTGCGCGTAACCTTCCCATTCCAGCCACTCGGCCGACCAGCGGTTCTTGACGTCGGAGGTGAACGCAACGGTTTTCCCCAGGCCGTACTGCCAACGCGCCAGGACCGGTTTGGGCTCGTCATCGTCGGATTCGAGCAGGACCTCGGCCGTGTCTTTTTCCAGCGTGGACACGTATCCCAGCAACGAAGGGCTGGCGTCGAAGTCCACCCCCGTGAACGCCTCGACGTTCTTGACGACGACGACGCGGAAGGGCCGCTCGCGCAAGGTTCCCTGGGTTGCGATCTCGGTTTCCTCGGTGAAGATCGCGGGGACGCGCGTCGCGTCCTCGATGAAATAGTCCCTGCCGTTTCCCCAGCGCGCGATGTCGTTGAGCAGCTCGCGATCGGCGCCGTTCCCTACCGCCACGGTGGACACGGTTTCTTCTGCGGCGGCCATTTCCTGAACCAGCGACTCGAAGTCGTCGGGCAACGAACGTCCGTCCGAGAGCAGGATGACGTGTTTGATTTCGGATTCGATGCTCTGGAGTTGCTCGTGCGCTTCCCGGAGTGCCGGATAAATGTTGGTCTCGCCGCCTGCGACGATGGTGCTGATGTCTGAGTTGATGGCGTCGCGCCGTTCGGCGCGCTGGATCTCGACCGGCCAGTAGTGGTTGTAGTCGAACGCCACCAGCCCGATCAGGTGGTCGTCCTGAAGGACCTCCACCGCGGCCTTGGAGGCTTCCTTGGCGAGTTCCAGCTTGCTGCCGCCCATGCTTCCGGACTTGTCCAGGACGATGATCAACGCCACATTCGGGGGCTCCCGCTCCAATTCGAACGTGACCGGTAAAATCTCCTCGATCTCGGTTTCCGAGTATCCGTCCTCGCCGAAAACCGAGTCTCCCCCGGCCAGGATGAAGCCGCCGCCGAGGTCGGCCACGTAAGTGCGGATCGCTTGCATCTGGCCGGGTGACATTGCATCCGCGCGGACATCGCTCAGGATTACGGCATCGAACGCATCGAGTTCGTCGACCGACGCCGGAATTCCATCGGGCGACCGTGATTCGACTTCGATGCCTTCGTTCCTCAGCACTCCTGCCAGGTATTCCTCGGTACCCGGTGCTCCTTCGACGTAGAGCACGCGAGGTCTTCCTCGCGTCGCCATCGATTCGAGGAACGTGTTGTTGCTTTCGAACGGGTCTCCCTCGACACGGACTTCGGCGACAAGAGTGAAGGGCGCGGTCTCGGAAACACGCAGCTCGAACGCGACGCGATTCAAGCCGCGGACGAGTTCGACTTCCCTCGACTCGAGTACCTCTTCGTCGACGCGAAGCTCCAATTCGCCCGTCGTGGCTGATTGGCTGAAGACGTGGACATCGACCGGGAACAACTCGTCTGCGGTCACGCGGGCCGGGCTGAGGACCTCGTCGACCCAGGCGTCGGGGCCGCGTCGTTCGGAAACCGGGCGGGTGAATACCTGGATTCCTTCCTGCGAGAGGCGGGAGATGGCGCGCTTCGCGCTCCCGACGTTCTCGTTTCCATCGGTGATCAGGACGATCTTCTTCAAGTGGAACGGTGACAGGCTGGCCGCGGCGTCGTTGAGGGCGCTCTCGATGTCGGTAGCCGTCTGATCGATTGCGCCTTCGCGGACACCATCGGCGACTTCGACGGAACGAAGTCCGGCGACGTCCTCGAACACGGCGGAGGTTCGCGCGAAGGGAACGAAGGCAGAATGGTCGGCGCCTCCGGCCCGATCCGCTTCCTCGATCCATTCGATGGCGTCGGCCATGGCGTCCGGAGCCACGCTTTGCGACACGTCGAGAAGATAGATCACCGAAACCCAGTTTCCGCGGAAACTCGCGAGCGGCCTGGTCATCGCGAGGGCCAGCACTGCGATGAGGGCCATGCGAACACCGGTCGCGACACGACGGTGCCCGGAGGAGAGATCGGTCCGGGTACGGCTGTCGGCCCACCAGACGAACAGGAGGAGCGTCAGGAATCCGAGTGGCCAGAGTGTTTGGAGCGTGAGCATCGGGCGTGTTCTTAAAGTGTAATACGGCGGTGATAGGTCCACCATTCCACGGCGAGGAGGATCGTGGCAACGACGAGCATTCCGAACCACAATTCCCGTCCCCGGCCACGCAGCAGGGAGGACGAACCGACGCCTGCGCTCGTGCCCGCATTGACATTCGAAGCCGCCGGGTCGACGAGGTTCGCCGCGATTCGGACTCTCCTCCCGTCGACGAGGGCCGTCACCAGGTCCGGCTCGTTCACCGTGATGTGGGGCTCTCCGGCTTCGTTCCGCACGTCATACTCCGTTCCGTCGAGCCCGGTGGCGGCCGTCGTTCCTTCCGGGAGCGTGATGTCGCCGAGGCCGCTCACCCGAGGCAGTGTTTCTCCTGAGAACCACGACAAGGTGTTCTCCACGAGGATGGGAAATCCGAGGTGAAATGGAAAGTCCGAGTCATCCAGATCGAACGTGAGGGCGATGACCCGCAGATCCGTTTCTGGCGGGCTGGCCAGAATCAGCGGAGTATCGCCGGAAGCGGCAATGACGTTCCACGCGCCGGGAACAACGATGGCGGCGCGATCGATCCGCAGATCGTCGACGGGGATGAATCGCATGACGGGGTGTTGGTCGTCCCAAGATGTCAGTTGGATCTCGTCGTCGGATCCGGCGATCGGCGGGAGCCACCCTGTTGCCGAGACCCCGAACACGAGACTGGGGCGTCGGGGGGGAGCCGTGGGTGCGGCCCGGTCGAAGACGTAGACATCGGCGGTGACCGACTCGCTGAACTCTCCAACCACCGTCAACCGGACTTCCGGAGCCAGTTCCAGAAGCGTGGCAAGCGCGCCGTCAGGCTCAGGCGTGACGAGCGTGACGTCGATCTCGCCCCGTGCCGGAAGATAACCGAACGCAACGTCGTCGAGTTCCAGCGCGTCGTTCTCGGCGGCGATGCGGGCCTGGATGCCTCCACCGGTGAATCCATCGAGCGAGAGAACCTCTTTCCATGTTTCTCCCGTATCGAGCGCCGCCGCGCGGACGATGCGGTTTCCACCGACCCCCGTGATCGCGACGCCGACATCCTTCGCACCGGGCGAGAAGTTGGTGACCTCGATGAAGGCCGTGTATCCGGACGGAGAGGTCGGATCGACCTGGATCTCGAACGCGGTGATTCCGACGTTGTCCACGGGCTCGAAGACGTTGACCGTCGTCAGCGTTTCCGGCATGTTTCGGGGGCGGGAGACGCCGTCGGTGATGAAGAACACGTCGAGATCGGTCAGGGAGAAGCGGGGGAAACGGCTCCTACCGACCCGTGGTGACATGGATCCAAGCGCGGCGCGAACCTCGTCGGTGTTTTCGGCGAGTGTCGTCAAGACGCGGCCGGAAGTGTCGGCAATCATGATCCCTGCGGGTGTCCAGAGAGAGTCGATGAGGGCTTCGGTCTCGACGACGGCCCGCTCCCACCGCGTCTGTCCGGATGGCCCCACCGCCGTCATCGAAAGAGAGGTGTCCAGAACAAGGCCGATCGGGCGGGCATCGTCGACAGAGCCCACGAACGGCCGGCCGGTCGATAGCACGATCAACAGGGCAATCGATGCCGCCAACAGCAGGGAAAGCCACTTTCGCAGCTTTTCAAGCAGGGAATTGTTTTCGCGTTCTTCGAGGACGCGCTCCCAGACGAGCGCGGAACCGACGACGACGCGGCGTCGGCGGAGCTTGAGGAAGAACAGGAGGATCACGGCCCCCAGCGTGGCCACAGCAATCAACAGCGCTTCGAGAAGTGACAGGTTGAGAAAACTCACTTGAGGAATCTCCCCTGCCTGAACACCTGGAGAATCAGATCCTCGAATGGGTAGTCGGTTACGGTTCTCACGTAGCCGAGCTGGTATTTCACCGCGTGGCGCCGGATGGATTCGGAAAACTTTTCCATCTCCCTCCGGTAAGCCGCGGCCATTTCGGGTGTGACGTTGAGCTCGAACGTCGAGGACAATTCGGAGTCGACGAGTTGAACCTGGCCGCGGACTGGAGGCTCGATGTCCTCGTGGGCCGCCACCTGGACGATGAAGACGTCATGGCGATAGTAGCGAAGCAGATTCAGACCGTATTCGTACCCGGCCGGGTCGAAAAAATCGGAAATGACGACGGCCAGTCCCCGCCGCCGTCTGCCGGTCGTAAACATCCTGAACGCCTGTCTGCCGTCGGTGGCTCCACCAGGGACGATCTCGGAAAGGAATTGGAACACCCGGAAGATCTGATTCTTGCCGCGCTGTGGCGAGAGTTCGCTCTGGATCCCATCCGCGTACGCGACGACGGTGACGCGGTCGAGGTTGGCCAGCCCGATGTAGCACAGGGCAGCCGCCACCTTCCGGGCATAGTCGAGTTTCGAGGGATGGCCATAGGTCATGGACCGGCTCGAGTCGACGAAGATGTATATCGGGAGGTCTTCCTCTTCCTCGTACAGCCGAAGCAGGAGGCGTCCGAGGCGGAGGTACGTCTTCCAGTCCAGGTAACGGAAATCATCGCCGGGAACGTAGCCTCGAAAATCGGCGAACTCGAGACCCGAACCGAGTTTCTTCGCCCGTCTTTCCGCCTTGAATTGTCCCGCAAAGCGCTTGGAAACCAGAGCCAGGTATTCCAGCTTGCGCATGAACGACTCATCGAATCCGGCGACTTCGGTGCGGGTCATGAGAGGTCGAGCATTCAGGGCGTCGGGGTGTCCCGGAGTAAAGCTTCGAGGATGGAGTCCGTACTGATGCGCTCGGCCTCGCCCTCGAAACTCAGGAGTACGCGATGTCTCAACACCGGAAGGACGATCGCCTCGATGTCCTCGGAGGAGACGTGGACCCGGTCGTGGAGCAGCGCCCGGATCTTGGCTCCCAGGACCAGTGCCTGCGCGCCGCGAGGGCTCGCGCCGTAGCGGACGTATTGACGCGCCAATGGATGCGCCGATTCGAGATCAGGATGGGTCGCCAGCACCAGTCGGACGGCGTAGTCCTGAACGGGCCGCGAAATCGGGACGGCAAGGACGGTCTCCCGCATTTCCAGCAGGTCCTGGCCCGTCAGGACGGCGTCCGGGACGGGCTCTGTCACTCGCGTCGTCCGGTTCAGAATCGTGTGCATGCTCTGGACACTGGGATAGTCCACGCTCAGCTTCATGAAGAAGCGATCCAACTGGGCTTCGGGCAGGGGATAGGTGCCTTCCATCTCCAGCGGATTCTGCGTCGCGAGGACGAAGAAGGGGCTTTCCAGATCGTAGCTCTCCTTGCCGACTGTCACCGTCCCCTCCTGCATCGCCTCGAGAAGAGCAGACTGAGTCTTCGGCGTCGCGCGGTTGATCTCGTCGGCCAGAATGACGTTGGCGAAGATCGGCCCGGGCTGGAATTCGAGGTAACGTTCCCCGTTGTTTCCTTCCTGGACGACGTTCGTGCCCGTGATGTCGGCCGGCATCAGGTCAGGCGTGAACTGGATGCGGGAAAACTTGAGGCGCAAGGCTCCGCTGAGGGTCTGGACGAGCTTGGTCTTGCCGAGTCCCGGCACGCCTTCCAGCAGGACGTGCCCACGGGCCAGGACGCCCATCAGGATCCCGTCGATCAGTTCGTCGGCTCCGACGATGACCTTCGATACTTCGGACTTGACGAGGTTGAACTTTCGCCGGAACTCTTCGGACTGCTGATCGAGTTGTATCGTGCTCATTCCTGAGGCTCCGCATCCGGTCGAGAAGGGCCCTCTGGCGCTTCCTCCCCGGTTCGGGGCCGGATCACCTGAAAATACTCGCGGATGACGTTCCGATACTCCCGCGGAATCCGTTCCTCGTTCAGCAACTCCTGTTGCGCGGGAGAGAGTTCCGTCGGGAGGCTGCGGTAATCCAGACGCGATCGTTCCTGTCGCGTGGCTTCCTCGCGAACGTCCTCCGGTTCGCGGAGCGCGGGCGTTTCGCCGCCGGCGGCAGCGGTGGACTCCATCTCGAGCTGGACGTCGAGACTCGTGGCTTCGCCCGTCTTCTGATCGGGAGAAAAACCGAGACCCGTCGGAATTTGTCCCGTTCCGGACGGATCAAGGCCCGAGGTGTTTCCCGTCATGGACGGAACGGCGCCCGCGGGGACCTCTCCGTCGGTGGGCTCTCCGGACGTTGCTTCATTCTCACCCTGGCCGTCACCCGACTGAAGAGCGTCCGGCGGCATCGCGCCCTCTCCCTGACCCGATTGACCGCTCTGGGCGGCTCCGCCGTCACCCGACGGTTCTCCCTCGCCGGGCTCGGCGTTGGTGGATTCCGGTGACGTTCCCGCCGACGGCGGGGTTTCGCCCGCGTTTTCCTGCTGGCGTAGTTCCTCCCGCAATTCGTCCATCTGCTGCGCCGCCTGGTTCTGCAGTTGCTGGCTCTCGATCAGGTCGGAAAGATCGTCGATGGATTGCGCGGCTTCCATCATTGCTTCGGAGGCGGACTGAGCATCCTGGTTTCGAAGCGCGTCGGCGGCCCGCTCCAGGGCCTCGGCCAATTCCTCGAGTCCGGCCCGTGCGTTTTCGGCCGCCTGGTCGAGCGCCTGCTGGAGAGAGTCCGATCCGGGGTCCGACGCCTCCAGCTCCTGGGCCAACGCCTCGAACTCCTGGACAGCGGCACCGAGGTCGCCGCGGGACAAGGCTTCCCCCGCGGGCGCCGTCTCCTCGGCGCGCCGGAGGTCTTCCCCCATCTGTTCCAATCCTTCCAGAAGGTTGTTCGTGTTCAGGTTGCCTTCGTCCACCAGGGCGTCAACGGCGTCGGCCTGGGCTTCGGTGCCGGCCAGCGAGAGGTCGGGATCCCGCATGCTCTCGACCAGGCGTTCGAACTCTTCGATGGCGGTCAGGTTCGCATCCGGGCGGAGTTCGCGCGCTTCGGCGAGGAGCTGTTCGATCTCGTCGAGCTCGGCATCGCGATCCGGTGGTGCCGCAATGTCCGGGGGAGGGGGTGTCGAGAGCAGCAGATTCGGTATGAAGGGAAGCGGGACGAACTGGAGGGCGACCATCGCGCCCAGTCCCCCGAGGGCGAACCACGACCTCGAAGGAAACCGAATTGGGAACAGGCCTCCGACATCCAGCGTCCTCGCTTTCTCCGCGGCCTTGCGGATGTGCAGGTCGACCCAGGGTCCGGAAACCTCCTGGCTCAGGAACCACCAGGCGCTCAACACCTCGTCGTTGAGGTGGGCGCGATGGTCGAGTGAGGAAGCGGCGCGCGACATGTGTGGATCGAGGGAACGACGATCGGTACGGTTCAGAACGAGAGTGGTCGCGAGCCCCACGACCCAGGCGATCCAGAAGTAGGTCATGAATCGCGAATCGACGGGAACGACGAGATGCAGGAGCCGGACCAGGATCCCTGCGGCCGCGAAGGCGAGGACGACGGAAACCGTCCGGTCCATGAGCTGATTTCGCCGGATCCGTGAATGGGCCGTGCGGATGGCGTGAACTATCGTTTCCCGGTCGGACATGTGCGGTTTCGTCTCACCCTCGTGCGGAGTAATGGGCCTGTTCGCTTAACATAACCCATGGAGGGCCCGAACAAAAGGGCGGCCCCGGACTTCAGAAGGCCGTGCCCTCGGCCGCATCGTTCTCCCCGAGAGGCACCTGTTCGACGACCCGCATTCCGTATCCTTCCAGGGCAATCAGCTTTCGAGGATGGTTCGTGAGGATGCGCATCGATCGGATCTCGAGGGCCGCCAGGATCTGGATGCCGATGCCGTATTCCCGCTGCTCTCCCCGAAGGCCGATCGTTTCGTTGACGTCGCGACCCTGCTGTCCATGAAACTGGAGGAAGCGCGCCCCAGATTCTTCCACGAGGCTGAACCCACGCCCGGTCTGGTGCAGGTAGAGCAGGACTCCGCGTCTTTCGGTCGCGATGGCGGCCATGGCGCGGTCGATCTGTTCGGAGCAATCGCACCGCGACGATCCGAACACATCCCCGGTGAGGCAATGCGAATGCACCCGAACCAGCACGTTCTCACCGTCCTTGACGTCGCCGCATACCAGCGCGACGTGTGTTTCCCGGTCGATGCGGCTTTCGAACGCCATCATCCGGAACGCGCCGTGACGTGTGGGAAGCTCGGTCTCGGCGACTCGTTCGACGAAGCGTTCATTTCGAAGGCGGTATTTGATGACGTCGGCTACGGTGACGATCCGGAGTTCATGGCGTCTCGCGAAAGCCTCCAGATCCGCGACGCGGGCCATCGTTCCGTCTTCCTTCATGACCTCGCAAATGACGGCCGATGGATCGAGGCCCGCGATTCGCGCCAGATCGACCGAAGCTTCGGTCTGTCCTGCCCGAACGAGCACCCCCCCGTCCTTGGCGCGCAGAGGAAAGATGTGGCCCGGCCT
>CAZTTI010000087.1:0-2548 GCA_964615925.1 uncultured Solibacteraceae bacterium | reverse complement strand
GGCCGTGTGTGGGGCCGGACGCGTGTGCCCGCCCGCCGTTCTTCGATGGAGTCATACGCGGAAGGTACTCACAACTCGCGAGTCCAGCCTTTGTGGTCTAGCTTCTACGGTGCCAATGGGGGCTGATGAGGGAGGTAACATGCCTGAGACCCCTATCGTTCCGCTCGACCGTAGCGCGTCTACCGCCGGCTTCGTGTCCTTCGCCGTTGGATGGCCCGCGCGCCTGGTCGGCGTCCGGGTCGCAGACCGATGAGTTTCGGTCATGCGCTTGTAGCGGCCTCGATCATCCTGGGAATATCCGGGTGCCAGAAGTGGGTCACGGTCGAGCGGAGTCCCGTCGAGGGGACGCGCGTCACGAAGCAGGAGAGGATTCTCGTCGTCCTGAACTCCGGTGAGCGGATCCAGCTCACGGAACCGATCCGCGTCGAGGGCGACAGCTTGAGCGGTCGCGGCCGGTACGCGGGACCGTCCTCGTGGCCCGATCGCATCGGCCGCGTCAGCATCGCGCTGGCAGACATGACCGAGATCAGGGTGGAGCAGCGCGACCATACGACGACAGGCATCTCGTTCGGGCTCGGTGTGCTCGCGGTCCTGGTCGTGGGTTCGTTCATCGGCCTGGCGTACGCGTTCTGACGGCGTGGGATGCTACTTTCCCGAAACGCATTTTCGACGAGGAGGCTCGATGAACCGCCTGCTGCGCTCTTGGTCAGGACTGTCCGTCGCCCTCGTGTGGGGGGCGGGGGCGTTGCTCGCTCCTGCGCCGCTCGCCGCCCAGGCGACGGGGAGCGGGAGCGCGGCCGAGAGGGCCGAACCGGCGCCTGAATCCGCGGCGGTGCCCGACGAGCTCGAAACGGCGGCCGACGCGGCGGCGGCCTGGCTCGGGTTCCTCGACGAAGGAGACTTCGACAAGGCGTGGACCGCCTCGTCGAGCGCGCTCCAGGTGAGGGCCTCGCCCCGGTCGCTCAAGGCCTCGATCGAGCCGGGCCGCCGCGACCTCGGAAACGTGGTCGATCACACCCTGCTCGGCTTCCAGGTCGTCACCAATCCGCCCAACGCCGGGCCGGGCGACTACGCGATTTTTCAGTACCGCACCCGCGACGAAGAGGGCCGCACGCTGGTCGAGAGTGTCGTCCTCCGGCCCGAGGGCAACGGCTGGTTTGTCGCGGGCTACTTCACCACCCGCGAGTGACGGTCCAACGGATCACCCTGAAACACGAGGCGCGATACCCATGGCCCAGACTGTTCTGATCACCGGTTGCAGCACCGGGTTCGGCCGCCTGATGGCGGAGAAGCTCGCCCGACGCGGCGACACCGTATACGCGACGATGCGCGGCATCGATGGAAGGAACCGCGAGGTCGCCGACGAGCTGCGCGCGCTGGCCGCCGACGAAGATCTCGCTCTGCATGTACTCGAGCTCGACGTCACATCGGACGAGTCGGTCGATACCGCCTGCGCGCGGATGATCGCCGAGGCGGGCGCGCCCGACGCTGTCGTCAACAACGCGGGCCAGATGTACGTGGGCCTGACCGAGGCGTTCACGGCCGACGAGCTGGCGCGTCAACTCGACATCAACCTGGTGGGCGTGCACCGGGTGAATCGCGCCGTCCTGCCCGCGATGCGCGCGCGCGGGCGCGGCCTCCTGATGAACGTGAGTTCGGTCGCCGGGCGGATCGGCGCTCCGTTCTTCGCCGTTTACCATTCGAGCAAGTGGGGCCTGGAGGGCTACTCGCTCGGTCTGCGCGTCGAACTCGCCTCCTCGGGAGTAGACGTCGTGATCGTCGAGCCGGGGCCGTTCGGGACGGATCTGTTTCCCCGGGCGCCGCGGCCCGAGGATGTCGACGGGCGCGCCGCGACCTATCCCGATGCCGTCCCGCGGGCCTTCGACACCGTGCAGGGGGCATTCGACGAGATCTTCGCCGATCCCGACGCGCCCACCGATCCCGAACTCGTCGTCGACGCGATGATCGACCTGATCGACCAGGAACCCGGATCCCGTCCGCTACGTACCGTGGTAGGCGTCGATTTCGGCGTCCGCGAGCGCAACGTGTTTTCCGCCGAGCGCGACACGGAGCTCATCGCCGACATGGGACTGACGGAATTCACGACGTTGCGGACGGCTCCTTCCGAATGATTCGGCCGGGTGCCGTGTAGTCTGACTGGATGCCGATGCCACCCGGGCACGGCAACACGCTTCAAGACAGGGACAAAAGCATGGAAGCACTATCTCGATCGACAGGTCGCCGGTCGCGATCGTTCATGATACTCGCCGCGGGGCTGCTGCTGCCCTTCGCGGTGACGCCGCTGGTCGCCCAGGATGCCGAAGCGGACCCGCCGGCGGAGGAAGTTTCGGAGGCGATCGAAGCCGCGACGGCCGCCGCGACCGAGTGGCTGGCCCTGGTCGACGCCGGCGAGTACGAAGAGAGCTGGCGAGAGACCGCGAGCGCGTTCCAGGACGCCATAACGCCCGCCGTCTGGGAGACCTCGCTGACCGACGCCCGGGGCGAACTCGAGCCTTTCGGCGAGCGCACGCTCACGTCGTCGCAGCAG
>CAZTTI010000086.1:0-3596 GCA_964615925.1 uncultured Solibacteraceae bacterium | reverse complement strand
TCGCGATCACGGCCGAATTGACGTCGAATCCCCGGCTCGCGGCCGTGGTTCGAGACGTCCTCGGCGAGATCAAGGGCGGCAAGTCGCTCGCCGAAGCCCTGGCGTCCAATCCGAAACACTTCTCCCCCCTGTACGTCAATATGATCCGGGCCGGCGAGGCCGGGGGCGTCCTCGACGCCATTCTCGAGCGCCTGACCGAGTTCGAGCGTTCCGCCGACGAGTTGCGATCGTACCTGGCGTCGTCGTTGGTGTATCCGGCCCTGCTCACCCTGGTCGGATTCGGCTCGCTCGGCATCCTGTTCTACTTCGTGATTCCGAGATTCGGCTCGATCTTCGAAGACATCGGGGCCGGAGTTCCGCCGTCGGCGGCGCTCCTGCTCGCGGTCTCTGAAGCCGCGCGTGCCTATTGGTGGGTCTTGCCCGTGGCCGTTGTCGTTGTCGTGGCGGCGTTTCGGGCATGGTATCGAACGGATGAAGGCCGGCGAACATGGGACCGCTTCGTCATCCGTGTCCCCTTGCTGGGCCCGACGCTGCTCAAGGTCGAAGTCGCGACGTTTGCCCGCACGTTCGGCACGTTGCTCAAGAGCTCGGTCCCGTTGATCGAAGCCGCGAGGATCGTTCAGGGCGTCGTCGGGAACGTGTCGGTTCGGGAGGCGATCGCGAAGGTCACGGACGGGGCTAAACGGGGAGAGGGGGTTGCCGGTCCGATGACGGCGGCGGCCGTCTTCCCGCCTCTGGCGAATCACCTCGTGGCCGTGGGCGAGGAGTCGGGCAGGCTGGATTCGATGCTGCTTCAGCTCGCCGATGCCTACGATCGCGATGTACGCTCGTCGGTGAAGGCGCTGACCTCGGTCCTCGAACCGGCCATCATCCTTGTCATGGGCGTCATAATCGGGACCGTCGTCTTGTCCATGTTGACGGCGATATTCAGTATCAACGAGATCGCGTTTTGAACCAGGGAACGAGGAGTGGCACGGGATGAAGAGAGAACGGATACGACAACGAAACTGGAGATCGGCCAGAGGGATCACATTGATCGAGCTCCTCGTCGTCATGGTCATCATTGCCCTGTTCGCCACGTTGGTCGGCGCGCGCCTCTTCAGCCGCGTGGACGACGCGATGCAGACGACGGCCAAGGCGCAGATTTCCGAGTTCGAGACCGTCCTCGACCTCTATCGTCTGGATGTCGGGCAGTATCCCACCCAGGCGCAGGGCCTCGAGGCGCTCCGGGTCCAGCCCGCGGGAGTCGCGAACTGGGACGGACCGTACCTCCGAAAGGAGGTTCCCCTGGACCCGTGGAATAACCCGTACGCGTACCGGTTTCCGGGCGAGCACGACGACTACGACATCATTTCCTACGGTCTGGACGGCCAGCCGGGTGGCGAAGACAACGACATGGACATCGTGAGCTGGCAATGATCCGAAGTTCGGACCGCCCTCGTCTTTTTGCTGTTTTCCCACGTCTTACGACCTAGCCGGACAACAACCATGACGCTTCACACCACCACGGGAATCGAGCTCTTCGGCGATGACCTCCGCATCGTCGTCCTGGCGGGCCTGACCCGTGGCGTTCGGGTGACGAAGAGCGTCACCATCCAAGGATTTGGTGGGGGGGGCAGTGCGCTCGATCCAGCTTCCCGCATCGAACGCCTGGCGTCCGCGGTCCGGACGTACCGGATTCCCACGAGAAACGTGCATCTGGTTCTCCCGGGGAGTTTCGGTACGGTCCGGGAGATCGACGTTCCGTCGGCCGTGACGGGAGACCTGGCCGACGTCGCCGCTCTTCAGCTCGAGTCCGTCTCCCCGTGGCCGATCGAGGACATCTGGTGGAGCGCCGGCGGGGGGGATTCCAGGAATTCGAAGCTCCCGATCCGAAAGGCGTTGCTGTCGGTCATCCCTGCTGAAGCGGCCCGGCCCTGGGTCGACTTGTTTCATCAGGTGGGCTTGCCGCTGGCAAGCCTCTCGCTTGCGCCCGCCGCGTGGGCGGAGGGCCTGGTGAGGCTGTTCGGCACCGACAGGCCCAGCGTGGCCCTCGGTGTCCTCGAAGACCGGGTGGAAGGTGTTCTGGTCACTCGCGATCGCGCGATGGCAGCGACCGGGACGTTCGGAATCGGGCTTGGGGACAGAGACCCCGCCGTTCGACGGACATTGGCCGACCTCGTCGGCCGCGCCCGCGTCGAGGATCCGGACACGATCCGCCTGGTGGCGCGGGGCCCGATCCCCGACGAGCTCCATCCGCTGGCGCTCGGGGCGCTCCCCCTCAACGACGGAACGAATCGAGCCGTCGAGAATTTCGGCGCGATCGCCGCAGCCTTGGCTCGAAGCGCGAACCTGATTCCGCCCGCGCTTCGCGAGAAGCGGGAAGTGGCGCGTTTCGTTCCGACGATCGCGTTGGCCGCTTGCCTCCTCGTCGCCGTCACGGCGCTACTGGTTCGCGAACCCTACCAGTACCTCAGATATTCCCAGCGTCTGGACGCCGAGATCGCCCGGCTGGCGCCGCTGGTGGACGAGGTCATCGCCGAAGACACCGAACTGGCCGCGGCCAGGGAACAGTTCCAGATACTCGATGCCGTCATTGCCGACGATTCGAACCTCGAGGCCCTGATGTGGCTGGCCGGGTCGATGCCGCTGGACACCTGGATTACGAGCTACAGCAGCCAGGGGAACGTCCTCACGCTTTCCGGGTACTCGGCGGCCACGTCCCAGTTTCAACTGCTGCTCGAGGGCTCGGATCTGTTCGAAGGCGTCGAGCTCGCGTCGCCGGTGACGCGAGACGCGACGAACCGGGAGCGATTTACGCTCCGCATGCGCCTGGCGGGGGTTTCGTGAAGATCGAAATCCGGCAACGGGACAAACGGGCTCTGGTGGCGCTCGGCTTCGCGGTTCTGCTGTTTTTCCTGGTCGATCAGGTCCTGCTCCCGGCCTACGACTGGCTTGCCGACGCGCCGGAAACGGCCCGGCAGAGCGAAGACCAGTTGTCTCGTTATCGGATCGCTGCTGGCAGGCAGGGAATCGCGTTGGGCGCGCTGGCCCAGGTCGAGGAGGCAACGGAACGTCTGCGGGCGCAGTTATTGTCCGGCAGTCCGAACTCCCAGGGTGGAGACGCGCAGGCCGTCCGGCTCGAGACCCTCATCGAGACCGCCGCGGAGGATGCCGGGATCGTGGTGCGGCAACGTGATGCGATCCAGACGCGCGGCCTCGCCGATGGCGCCTTCGAGGAAGTTTCGATCGGGCTCGGATTCGATGCCCTCCCCGAGGAGCTGGCCGCTTTCCTGGAACGGCTCCGCGGCAGTCCAACCCACCTCGCGGTCACCCGGCTTCAAGTTGCGCCGATCGATCAGGCGGTCGAAGTTCCCGAAGACCGCAGCATCGCGCGTGAACTCCGGGTCGCGATGACGGTCGCCGCCGTCCGGGCGGCGTCCCAGGAGGTACCCGCATGAGACCCCTCATCGTGCTGAACGTCGCCCTTGCGGCGCTGACTGGCCTGGCTGCCTGGAGCTTCATCGACGGCTGGAGGACACTGGAGCAGGAGCTCGCGGTTGGCTCGCCGGTGGAACCCGGAGCCGAAGCGTCCCCTGCACTCCCCGGTGAGCAAC
>CAZTTI010000085.1:0-4237 GCA_964615925.1 uncultured Solibacteraceae bacterium | reverse complement strand
CGGCTCCCGGTCGGCGAGGATCACGACCTCGTGGATCGCGCGTTTGGGCCCGCGCCGGATCTCGACGACCTCGCCGGCGACCGGAGACGAAAACCGGACTTCGGGGCAGGACTTGTCGAAGAAGAGTCCGGTCCCGGCGCGAACCTCGTCTCCCTCGCGCGCGAGCAGTTTCGGGATCGGCGCGAGACCGTGGAGGTCGGTCGGCTTCAGCGCAAAGAGCGTCGCCGGGGCAACGTCGAGAAATCGCTTGTCGGCTTCACCCGCGAGCGGGATGTCGAAGCCCCGCCGGAGCCTGAACACGTGGTCGATCATGCGGTCGAAGAAAGTCGGACTTCCGGCCTACGGCAGCGCAAAGACGTAGAGTTCGTTGTGATTCCGGTTGAGGTCGGGTTCGCGTTCGGGAATCAGTCCGAGCAGTTCGGGAACCTTCGGATTGTCTCCCGTCATGACGGCGACGTATTGCTTGCCGTCGACGGCGTACGTGATCGTCGACACCGAGACGTTGCCGCCGAGACGCGTCTGCCACAGTTCTTCGCCGGTCTCCGCGTTGAAGGCCTTGAACACCTGGCTCATGTCGCCGTGGAACACGAGGCCGCCCGCCGTCGCGAGCAAAGCGCCGTTGCCCGGGGCCCGTCCGATGTCGAAGCGCGTGATCTCGCCGGTTTCGAGGTCGATCTTCGCGATCCCCGTCAACGCCTCCGGGTCGCCGCCCGGGCGCTGGACCACACGCCAGCTCCCGCGTCCCCCGCGTCCGGTTCCCATCGTCACTTCCCGGCAGTTGTCGATGTAGGAGGTATAGAGGGAATGGGTCTGGGGGCTGTAGGCCGTCGGCCAGTAGCTCCGGGTGTTCCAGTAGCAGACGATCTTCTGTCCCGCGTCGGTCGAGGTCCAGACGGTTTCGAAGTTGATGAACGTCTGCCCGGTTTCGACGTCGATGTCGCCCAGCGCCATCAGTTCCGAATCGAAGGGGAACGGCGTCGCCCACAGGAACTCGCCCGTGTCGCGGTCGTTGACGAAGATGCCGCCGCCTTCAGGCAGTGTCACCGCGATGTCCCGGACCTCTCCGGGTTCGATCGCCGGGTTGATCCACTTGACGAAGCGCGGGTCCGGGTTGAGGGCGGTGGAGACCAGCGTCCGCTCGTGCGTGTGGTCGAGGTCCGCGTCGTCTCCCGGAAGGTGCTGGTAATACCAGTCCAGCTTGCCGGTGTCGGGGTCGAGCGCGATCGTCGAGTTGCTGTAGAGGTCCGATGGCGAGGATCGACCGGTGCCATCGGCGTCGCCGTCGTGGCGCTGGAGGCGCATGTCGGGCATGGGGTTGGCGACGCCCCAATAAAGCCGGCGCCGTTCGGGGTCGTAGCTTCCGGGCAGCCCCCACGTCGAGGCCTGCCGGTTCTCGATCGCCGCGCCGTTCCACGATTCGTCGCCGGGTTCGCCGATCCCGGCCGTCGTGTGGAAGCGCCAGACCTCTTCGCCCGTCCTCGCGTCGTGCGCCGAGATGAAGCAGTTTTCCCGATCCCCGAAGCAGGACCCCCCGGAGATGACCTTGCCTTCAACCACGAGCGGCGCCGACGTGTGGCCCCGCCGCCCGGCCGGGGCTTCCCAGCGGAGTTCACCCGTCGCGGCGTCGAGGGCGACGACGTGGCTGTCCGGGGCCGTGTAGAAGACCATGTCCTCGTAGATCGCCAGGCTCTTGGTCCGCGTGCCGCCGGCACCCTCGCGGAAGTATTCCCAGATCAACTCGCCCGTGGCCGCGTCGAGCGCCTGGACCGACGACCCGGGGGCGGCGACGAACATCACGCCGTCGTGCACGATCGGGATGGTTTCGGTGCTCCCTGAGGGCATCATCCGCGACCACGCGAGTTCGAGTTGGGCCGCATTGGACGTGTCGATCTGGTCGAGCGGGCTCGACCGCTGCGCGTCGTAGGTCCGGCTGAACATCAGCCAGTCTCCGGCCGGCGGGTTCTCGAGCATCTCCGTGGTGACGGGGGAAAGGGTGTGTTGGGCGTGGAGCGGACCGGGCAACGCAAGAGCGAAGACACCAACGAGCACGATGCGGGCAGAAATGAACATGGACGGGTCCCTCAATTTGGTTGTCGGTTCGATCGATGTGGCCATTCTAACACTCTATAATTGGCCCCCATGTCCACGGATCCCCACGCCGAATACACCTGGAGGATCGAGCTCCGTCGCCAGGAGGTCCACCGTCACGACCGGGCCTACGGCCGAGTGGCGTGGACACGGCTGGGAATCGCCGTCGCGTTCGTTCTTCTCATCTGGATCACGTTGTCGCTGGGTGCATTGTCACCGTGGTGGCTCCTCTCCCCTCCAGCCGCGTTCGTGGGCCTGATGATGATCCACGTGCGGGTCGACCGGAACCGGCGGCGCGCGAGCGAAGCCGTCCGGTTCTACGAACGGGGTCTCGCGCGGCTCGAAGACCGGTGGGCGGGGACCGGTTCGACCGGCGAGGAGTTCCTCGACGCGGATCACTTGTACGCCGCCGATCTCGACCTGTTCGGACGCGGCTCGCTTTTCGAGCTCCTGTCCACGGCCCGGACGAAGGCCGGTGAGCGGATCCTCGCGGACTGGTTGCGCGAGGGAGCCGCGCCTGGGGAGGTCCGGTCCCGGCAGGAGGCGGTCCGCGAGATCGAGCCGAGGCTGGACCTTCGGGAGGACTTGTCGACGCTCGGCGCCGGCCTCGAGTCGGTCGTGCACATCGAACGGATCGCGGCGTGGGCCGAGGCAGGACCGGTCGCGTTCCCACGCTGGATCGGGCCCACGGCCTGGGTGTTGCCCGTCGTTGTTGCCGCATTCGGAGTGCATGCGCTCCTGACCGGGTCGGGATGGCTGTTTTATCCCGTGCTCGGGGTCGAGGCCGCCGTCGTCGTTGCCCTCCGGCGGCGCGTCCGCGGCATTATCGAGCGGGTGGATCTTCCGGCCCGCGAACTGGACCTGGTGTCGAATCTGATTGCCCGTCTCGAGGAGGAGACGTTCGCCGGGCCCCGGCTCGTCGCGCTTCGGGAGAAGTTCGAGCGCGGAGCCGCGCGGGTTTCCGAAGAGATCCGGGAACTGGTTGCCGTTGTGGAGCGGTACCGGTCATTGAAAAGCGCCGACGCGGCGATCACCATCATCGTCTTTCTTGGAACGCTGCTCATCGCTCCGTTTTCGGTGGTCCTCCTGCTCGACCTGCGGACCGCGCTCCGGATCGAGCGGTGGCGCGCGAAGCACGGCTCCAACGTCTCCGGCTGGATCCGGGCCATCGGGGAATTCGAGGTGCTGGCGAGCCTGGGCGGCTATGCCTGGGAACATCCGTCGGACCCGTTCCCCGAGATCACGACCGGAGGGAGGGCCGAATTCGCCGGTGAGGATCTGGCCCATCCGCTCCTGCCAGCGGGGGTCGCGGTTCCCAACTCGGTCACGCTCGACGACGGCGTCGGTTTGCTCGTCGTGAGCGGATCGAACATGTCGGGGAAAAGCACGCTGCTCCGGACGGTGGGCGTGAACGTCGTGCTTGCGCTCGCCGGCGCTCCGGTGCGCGCGTTGCGGCTCCGGCTCTCTCCGATGCGTATTGGCGCCACGCTCCGCATCCAGGACTCTCTCCGGGACGGACGGTCACGCTTCTATGCGGAGATCGTCCGCATTCGCGACATCATGAATTTGGCCTCGGAAAGTCCGGTCCTCTTCCTCCTCGACGAGATCCTGCACGGGACCAATTCCCACGATCGGTCGATCGGCGCTGACGGCATCGTGCGCGGCCTGGTGTCGCGGGGCGCGATCGGACTGGTCACGACCCACGATCTGGCGCTGGCGTCCATTGCCGATGGGCTGGCCCCGCAGGCGCGAAACGTCCATTTCGACGACCGCATCGAGGACGGCGAGATCATGTTCGACTACCGGATGAAGCCGGGCGTCGTCCAGAAGAGCAATGCGCTCGATCTGATGCGGTCGGTGGGGATTGATGTGTGAAGGGGGATTTCGGAGGCGCATTTCCGGACGTCGAAGAGACGATCCTTCAGAACGCGCATCCTGCGCTGAAGGATCGTCCATTCGCAGCCTTCGTGGCTGCGAATGGTGTTATGCGGGTTTTCACTGGTTGGATGAGCGTCTCCGGGAAAACAGTCACGCCGTAATCGCTGTGCTACACTTTACTTCTCGGAGATGGTCGAGCCGCGGCAGGTTAGGACTCGACCGCCAATTTTCTCACCATCGTCTCCCTTCGGGGCAGGCACAACGTCCGTTT
>CAZTTI010000084.1:0-4739 GCA_964615925.1 uncultured Solibacteraceae bacterium | reverse complement strand
CCCCAGCGACGGCGCAACGCGGCGGTCCCGCCGTTCCACCGGATTTCAGCGACGTGATCTACGGCACGGTCGGCGGCATGGACCTCGGTCTGGACATCTCCATGCCCGATGGCGTCGACCAGCCGCCCCTCATCGTCTGGGTCCACGGCGGAGCGTGGCGCGCGGGAACCAAGTCGAGCGGAGTGCCGGTGCAGTTCCTCGACCACGGTTACGCGATCGCGAGCCTCGATTTCCGGCAGTCGACGGATGCCCAGTTCCCCGCGATGATTCACGATATCAAGGGCGCCATCCGGTTCCTCCGCGGCCATGCCGACGACTACGGATACTCTCCGGAGAACTTCGCGATCTCGGGCGCGTCTTCCGGCGCCCATCTCGCGCTGCTGGTGGGTGTGACGAACGGCCACGCCGAGCTCGAAGGCGATGTGGGTGGGCACCTGGACGTCTCTTCGGATGTGCAGGCCATCGTCAGCTATTTCGGCGCGAGCGACCTGACGACGATCCTCGACCAGTCCACGCCGCGCGGGCTCGGCGTGCGCGAACCCGCGCTCCAACAACTGCTCGGGACCCTGCCCGCCGACGGTTCCGAGATTGCCCAGCTCGCTAGCCCCGTCTACCATGTGGACGCGAACGATCCCCCGCTCCTGCTCCTGCACGGAGACCGCGATCCCCAGATGCCGATCAATCAGGCGCACCAGATGGAGGGCGAATATGAGGCGTTGGGGCTGGACGTCTTTTTCGACGTCGTTCATGGATCGGCGCACGGAGGCTCCGGGTTCTATGAGCCTGCACACCTCGAACGCGCCGTCGCGTTTCTCGATCGCACGATCGGGGACTGAAGGGATCGCAATCGATTCATGGCCGAACATCGCGCGTTCCTGAAGTGGGAGAACACCGGAGGGGAGTTCGCGAAAGGAAAGTTCTCGCGACGCCACCTCTGGCGGTTCGACGGCGGGCTGGAAGTTCCGGCCTCGCCGTCCCCATCCGTTGTTCCCGCTCCCTATTCGGACGAGGCGGCGGTCGATCCGGAGGAAGCCTTCGTGGCTTCCCTGGCCAGCTGCCACATGCTGACGTTTCTGTTTCTGGCCTCGCGCAAGGGGTTCGAGATCGCGCGGTACGAGGACGAAGCCGTCGGCCGGATGGAGCGCGGGGAGAAAGGCGTGCCCTGGGTTTCTTCGGTGACGCTGGCGCCACGGGTCGAATACGGCGGCGAAAAGCGCCCGAGTCCCGACGAAGAAGCCGCGCTGCACGAACACGCGCACGAACAATGCTTCATCGCCAACTCGGTGAAGACGGCGATTTCGGTTTCTCCCCGAACGGCGGATTGAGACCGGGGACTCGTTCGGCCACCCGCGAACTCGATGGAGCCCCGTCTGTCCGACGCTTCAAGCCGGCTTGACGACGCGCCCGTTGCGAATGCAACTCGTGCAGACACGCATGCGGCGCGGTGTCTTGCCATCCAGCACACGGACGCGCTGGAGGTTGGGGTTCCATCTCCGATTCGTCAGGTTATGGGCGTGGCTGACCCGGTGGCCGTACATGGGGCCCTTTCCGCAGATCTCACATCGTTGTGCCATTTGGAGGCTCCTCGAGTCTACCGGCCGGGAAAACCCCACGCCGCTCAAACGGGGAATTATACCAGACGTTGCCGGCGCCGGCCCGACGTCGGCTGCTAGAATCGTCCCGTGGCGTCTGGGGGGAATTCTCGAAAGATCCGGATCCTGGCGGCGTTCGTTGCCGCCGGTTTCGTGGCGGCTTCCTGCGGAGGGAGCGACATCCCGGGTGCCGACGTCGTCGCGCGCGTCAACGGCCGCGAGATCCTGTTGGTAGACCTCGAGGATCAGTACCGGATGAGCATCCGCGGAGTGGCGGTACCGCCAGAGGGCGAAGAGGCCGACGACATCAAGCTGCAGATACTCAATGAGATGATTACGAGCGAGATCCTGCTGCAGATCGCCGGGAGGTATGGGGTCACGGCTTCGGAAGAGGAAGTGGACGCGCGCTTCGAAGAGTTGCGCTCGCAGTACTCCGACTCGGCGTTTCAGGATTTGATGGAAAGTCGCGGAATCGACGAACCCGCGTTTCGGAGGGAACTCGCGACCTCGGTGACGATCGAAAAGCTCCTCAATATGGAGGTCACCTCGCGGATTTCGGTTTCCGACGAGGACATTCGTGAGTTCTATGAGCGGAACACCGAGAGCTTCAACCTGCCCGAATCGATCTATCTGTCCCACATCCTGGTGACTCCCGGGGCCGAGCCCGAACTCAACAACCTCGAAGACGACGATGCCGGGACCGTCGAGGAGGCCCTGGCGAAAGCCGAACGATTGCTCGAGAGAGTTCGGGAAGGAGAGGATTTCGGAACCCTTGCCCGGCGGTTTTCCGAGGACCCGTCCACGGCTCCGGCGAACGGTGAACTCGGCTATCAGCCCCTCGAGGCCATCGAACAGCTCGATCCGGTTCTGGCCGAGGCCGTTCGGGAATTGGAAGCCGGCGACACCTACCCGCAAGTCCTCGAAACGCAGTTTGGCTTCCACATTCTCCGGCTGGTCGACCGCGAGGCCGGCGGTCAGAAGGACCTTTCCGACCCGCGTGTGGAAAACGAGATCCGGCAGATCATCTTCGGTCGGCGCAACCAGCTCCTCCGAGGCGCCTATTACGAACAGGTCCGGAACGAGGCCGAAATCGAGAACTACTTCGCTCGCAGGATTCTCGATCAGGCCTTCTGAGACCGCGGAAGTCACCCGACGGTGAACACGACGGTTCCGGAGTTCACGGCCTGGCCGGAGGTCACGCGCAGGCGAACGTGACCCGCCTTCGGGGCCTTCACCTCGTTCTGCATCTTCATCGCCTCGATCACGGCCACCGCCTGTCCGGGTTCGACCCGGGCGCCGTCGTCGACGAGGACGCCGACCACCTTCCCCGGCATTGGAGCGCGAACATCGATCGAAGCATCGTCATCCGCATTCGGGCTCCGCCCCCGTTCGATACGCTCCCGGCGATCCAGCACGCGCGCGCGAAAGCATCGGCCGTCGACATCGACGGTGATTTCCGATTCTCCCCGGTGAACGGCGGCTTCCCGCGATCGTCCGTCCTCGAGAAACCAGTACGCGCCCGGCGCGACGACATGAAGCCTCAGCGTGTGGGTTCGGCCGTCGATCCGGGCCGAGACGACGATCTCGCCGGATTTTTCGTCGACCGGGGAGACCTCGACCATGTGGACGATGCCGCCGATTTCAATCGCCTCGTTCAATGTTCCTTTACCGGCCTTCGAATGGTTCTGTGCCGCGCAGCCTTCCGTCGTCCTTCCAGTGGCTGCCGCGTTCCTGCTTCCTGTCGTGATCGACCCGATGCCCGGCCAATGCAGCGAGGATCAGGGCCAGATCCCGGTCCCTGTCCTCGGTACCGGCTGATCGGGCGTGGCCTGGAAGAATCTCGGCCCGATTCCTCTCGATCCACCGGTCGATGAAACCCGTGTCGAACCGGCCCGCCAGGAACTCCTCATCTTCGAGGACACGCTTGAAGAAGTCGATGTTGTGCCGGATCCCCATGATGCGGTATTCGCGAAGCGCCCGCTTCATACGTTCGATCGCCACTTGCCGGGAGGGCCCCCACGCGATGAGTTTCGAGAGGAGGGGGTCGTATTCGACCGGGATGGTCCAGCCCGCGGCGATTCCGCTGTCGTCCCGGATCCCCGGTCCGCCGGGCACACGGAGCGATTCGATCCGCCCCGGCGAAGGGAGGAACCCGTTCTCCGGGTCCTCGGCGTAGATGCGGCATTCGATCGCCGCACCCCGCATCTGAATCTCGCTCTGGACGAGATCCAGGTGCTCCCCCGCCGCGATCCGGATCTGCCACCGGACCAGATCGACTCCGGTCACGGCCTCGGTGATGGGATGCTCGACCTGAAGCCGGGTGTTCATCTCGAGGAAATAGAAATCCCGGTTGCGATCGACCAGGAACTCGACGGTTCCGGCGTTGACGTATCCGGCGGCGGTTACCACCCGGAGCGCCGCGTCCCCCATCCGCCCGCGCAACTCGGGGTCGAGAAAAGGCGAGGGGCATTCCTCGATCACTTTCTGGTGTCGGCGCTGGATCGAACACTCCCTCTCCCCGAGATGCACGGAGTGCCCGTGCCGGTCGGCGAGCACCTGGATCTCGACGTGGCGAGGTTCGAGAAGAGCCTTTTCGACGAAGACCGCATCGTCGCCAAACGCCGCGGCGGCCTCGGCCCGCGTGATTCGAACGGCATCGGCGAACGCTTCCGGGGAGGCGACCCATCGCATCCCTTTTCCCCCGCCCCCGGCCGACGCCTTCACCATGACGGGAAATCCCATCCGTTCCGCGGCTGCGAGGGCCTCGCCCTCGTCGCCGATCGCGCCGGTCCCCGGGATCGTCCCGACGCCGTGGTCCGCGGCCGCCCGGCGCGAAGCCAGCTTCGATCCCATGAGGGCGATGGACTCGGGCGAGGGTCCGATATAAACGACTCCTGCGCGCTCCACGGCCCGGGCGAATTCGGCATTCTCGGAGAGGAATCCGTAGCCTGGATGCACCGCGTCCGCGCCGGAAACTCGCACCGCGCCGACGATCCGGTCGATCGCGAGGTAGCTCTCCGCCGCGGCGGGGGGGCCGATGTTGTACGCTTCGTCGGCCATCCGGACGTGGGGCGCTCCCCGGTCCGCATCGGAGAACACCGCCACGGCGCCAATCCCCATGTCCCGGCAGGCCCGGATGATGCGGAC
>CAZTTI010000083.1:0-2753 GCA_964615925.1 uncultured Solibacteraceae bacterium | reverse complement strand
CGCGATCGGTGCGGCGGGATACTCGTTCGTCGTCGAGGCCGGAGAGCCCGGCACCGGCGATTGGCCCATGTGGGGCGGTACCGGAGACCGGAACATGATTTCCGAGATGACGGGTTTGCCGGCCGAGTGGGACGTCGATTCCGGGATGAACGTAAAGTGGGTGGCCGACCTCGGATCACAGAGCTACGGCAATCCGGTGGTGTCGAATGGGATGGTGTTCGTCGGGACCAACAATGAGCTCCTGCGAGATCCCTCACAGGACGGCGACCGTGGCGTCCTGATGGCGTTCCGTGAAGAGGACGGGGAGTTTCTCTGGCAGAAGACCGACACCAAGCTCGAGGCGGGACGGGCCAACGACTGGCCGTTCCAGGGCGTGGCGGCTTCGCCGCTGGTCGACGGGGAAGTGCTCTACTACACGACGAACCGCGGCGTGGTGACGGCCCTCGACATCCACGGATTCCGGGACGGCGAAAACGACGGTCCGAAGACCGACGAGGAACTGACGGGCGAGTTCAACGCCGACATCATCTGGGAGTTCGACATGATCGAGGAAGTGGGGGCCTACCCGCACAACCTGTCGAATTCGTCTCCCGTCATGTACGGCGATCTGATCTACGTCAGCACGTCGAACGGCCACGACGAGAGCCACGTCAACGTGCCTTCGCCGCTGGCGCCCTCCATCGTTGCCCTCGACAAGAACACGGGTGAATACGTGTGGGAGGACAACTCGGTCGAGGACCGCATCCTCCACGGCCAGTGGTCGACGCCTTCGGTGGCCGAGATCGGCGGTGTCGCGCAGGTCGTGTCCGCCCAGGGCGACGGCTTGGTGCGCGGCTACGTCGCCGAGACCGGCGAGAAACTCTGGGAGTTCGACTCGAACCCGAAAGACTCGGAGTGGCCCCGGACGCGCAACGAGCTGATCGCGACACCGGTGATCGTCGACGACGTCGTCTACATCGCCAACGGTCAGGACCCCGAGCACGGCGAAGGCATCGGGCATTTTTATGCCATCGACGCCACTCAGCGTGGGGACATCACCGAAAGCGGGCTGATCTGGCATTACGAAGGGCGCCGCTCGATCTCGACGGCCGCGGTGGCCGACGGCCTGGTCTACATTTCGGATTTCAGCGGGTTCCTGCATTGCTTCGATGCGGAGACGGGAGAGAAGCTGTGGGAATACGACACGTTCGCCGCCATCTGGGGCTCGCCGTTCGTCGCCGACGGCAAGGTCTACCTGGGCGACGAGGACGGGGACGTCGTGGTCCTCCAACACGGACGCGAGATGGAAGTCCTCGCCGAGATGAACATGGGTAGCGCCGTTTACGCCACGGTCGTTCCGGCCAACGGCCGGTTGATCCTGAACAACCGGAACCAGCTCTTCTCGCTGGCGATCGAATAAGGACGAATGCGACGACTGAAGAAAGGAAGTCGAGTGGCCGCCTCCATTCTTGCGGTCTTGGTCCTCGGTCTGCCTCTGGCGGCCGCTGACTGGCCGCAGTTCCGGGGCGATCATCTCCTGACGGGCGTGGCCGCCGACGGTCCCACCGACGGCGGCCTCCGCGTTCTGTGGACGTATGACACCGGCGACGCGATTGATTCCTCGGCGGCCATCGTCGACGGCACGGTCTATGTCGGCATCGGCAATGGCGACCTGATCGCGCTCGCCTTGGAGACCGGCGAACTCCGTTGGACCTATGCGTCGGGTAGCTTCTTCGGCGAATCGTCCCCCACGGTCGCCGACGGGGTGGTCTACATCGGCGACCTCGACGGTGTGGTCCACGCCGTCGACGCCCGGGAAGGGACTCCCGTCTGGACGTTTGCGACCCAGGCCGAGATCCGCGGGTCGGCTGCCGTTGTCGATGACACGGTCCTGATCGGGTCCTACGACACGAACGTCTACGCGCTGGACCGCCGTTCAGGCGAACTTCGCTGGAGTTTCCAGACCGATGGCCAGGTGCACGCGACGCCGGCGGTGCGCGACGGCCTCGCCTTCGTCGCGGGCTGCGACGGGGCCTTCCGGGCGTTGAACATCGCCGACGGGACGGAGGCCTACCAGGTCTTCATCGGGGCGTATACGGGCGCTTCTCCGCTGATGGTGGGGAGCCGCGCCTGTTTCGGAACGTACGAATACGAGGTCCTCGCCATCGATCTGGAAGAGCGGGACGTCGCCTGGCGCTACAGCACACCCGGGCGGGAGTTTCCGTTCTATTCCTCAGCGGCGCTGTACGGCGACACCGTCATCCTCGGCGGGCGGGACAAATTCGTCCATGCCCTGGACGCGGAGACGGGCGAGGCTCTGTGGACGTTCGAAACCCGGGCGCGCGTGGACTCCTCTCCCGTCGTCTCCGGCGATCGCGTCTACGTCGGGTCGAGCGACCGGCGGTTCTACGTCCTCGATGCCGATACCGGCGACGAGGTCTGGAGTTTCGACACCGGCGCGGCCATCACCACGTCTCCCGCCATCGCGTCGGGTCGCGTCGTCATCGGGGCGACCGACGGCGTGATCTACGCGTTCGAATAGGTCGGGTCCGTCGCCCGCGGCATGGATCGCTCCCTCGCCCAGCTCGCCGGCCTCGCCGCCATCCGCAACCCGATCCCGGTACCGAGGTGTCGCAGGGTCCCGCAGGTCGCCGCCCACAGCGGTAAGTCTCTATATATAAATGAAATGGAGAGTTCTTTCAGAGAATTAGCATGCCATATTGAATAATTATCATAGTAGGATACGCAGAATAGTGATATTTTAGGTAGCATTA
>CAZTTI010000082.1:0-4165 GCA_964615925.1 uncultured Solibacteraceae bacterium | reverse complement strand
AGAGCGCGGAACTCGTGGGCGCCTGAAACCACTTTCGGTATGGAACGGAAGTGGCGAACCCAGAGCAATTGTTCTACAGGTGTTGATGCAATGGAACGCGTTCGTGTGTTTGACGTGTGTTTGACGTTGCTGCCGGGGAGGGAATTACACAGAATTACACGCTAAGGGGAGATCCGTGATCACACGGCAGGCGCGTACGACAGAAGCATCCGCTGGGCGTTTCCGCCGCCTTTTCGGGAATGGGGTTGCGGCGATTTGCCCCAGGCGGATGGCGTCGACGTATGGTCCCGCTATCCTCCTTCTTGGCTTGGGTCTTCTGTTCTCTCTGTTCTACCTGCAGTCGGTTTTCAAGTGGTGGTATGAGGACGATCCTGGCCAATTCCACTACGTGCTGGAAATCGACGATCCTGTCGCCTTTTTTCTCGACCCGGACGTGATGCGGGGCTTCGGCACCGGCACGGCCCTGGTGCCGATGCAATTGCTGTCGTACTGGGTGGACGCCCGGTTGTTCGGTCCAGGTCCGACACCGGCGTATGTCCATAGCGTCGTTTCGCTGCTCCTGACCTTGTGGATGCTGCATTTCATGCTGCTCGGCTGGACCCGGAACCGCGCGGCGGCGATGGGCGGCGCCGTCCTGTGGCTGGGGTTGCCCTCGACGCTTGCGGTCCATCACTTCCTCGCGACGCGGCACTACATGGAGGGATTGTTCTTCGGTCTCTTGGCGGCTTACTGCGTCAGGCGACTCTGCGATCAGAGCCGGCGCCCCGGACGCGACGCGTCTCTGATCGTGGCCGCGGCCATCTGCGGCGGGACGGCCATGCTGTTCAAGGAAATCTACGCGGCGATGGTGCCGGCATATTTTTTCATGACGGGCTCGGTCAGGAGCACTACCTCAACAAACTCCAGAGGTCCGATGCGCATGCCCGGAGGATGATCGAGACGTTTCCCTCGATATGGCGGTATCGGGACGGCCAGTTCCTGCCGGACGCCGAGCTGTTTCGGGCTATCCGGGACGAGAACGCGCCCTGATGTATCCGCCGAAGCAACCGGGGAACGAGGCACGTCCATAGGCGACGAATGGAAGCTCAGCGGGCGGGTGTGGAACTCACGGGTATACTGGCTGAGAATCCATGTCGAGCGCGTGTAGAACATCTGCCGGTGCGGTGGCCTCATGATGCTCCGGCTTCCGTTCAGCGACGCCAGGACGCTGCTCCTGGTTCAGGCCGTCGAGGAAACGGACCCCGACGGCGTACTGCTGTCGCTGCCGGTGCGCGAGGCCGCCAGCCGCCGCGCCTTCGACCAGACACCCGGGGCGGCCGACGACCGTGTCCGGCTGCAGGCGCGGGCACGAATCCTCCGGGATGACCTTCTCCACGCCGCGCCGGCGATGGGACGCGTGCTGGAACCGGCTCCGGCGCCGAAGCTTCTTGTCGCCTGCATCCTGGCCGCGGCCGCCGCCAGCGGTGCGTTGTCGAATCTTCTCGGACCCGAGCGCCAGATCAGCGTGCTGGCGTTTCCCCTGGCCGTCATTCTCCTGTGGAACCTGACCGTCTACGCGGTCATCGCCGTGGACCGCGCGCGGCACCTCGTCCGGCTTTTCGGCCGCGTCGAGCCGGCGCCCTGGCGTCTCGGATCGCTGGGACGATTGCTCGCACGGTCCTCGCTGGCCGGACGACTGCGCGGTCTGGGTGCTGGCCTGCGATCGGCCGTTGCCGCCGACGCCGTGCGGCGCTTCCAGGAATTATGGATCCGAACGGCGGCTCCGCTGGGGGCGGCGCGTGCGCGCGTCCTGCTGCACCTGGCCGCCATGGCGGTCGCACTCGGCGCGATCGCCGGCATGTACGCTTCGGGAATCGCTTTGGAGTATCGTGCAACTTGGGAAAGCACGTGGCTGGAGGCCCCGGCGGTTCAGGGCTACCTCGATACCGTGTTGGGCCCGGCGGCCCGCCTGCTGGGCACGCCAGTTCCCCCCGTCGCGCCCATCCGGGGCCCGGCCGGAGAAGGAAGCGCCCGGCCGTGGATTCACCTGTGGGGCTTGACACTCTGCCTGTTTGTCATTCTTCCAAGGGCGGCGCTGGCGTCCCTTGGCGGGATCGCGGTGGCCCGTCTTTCGCGGCGGCTGCCCGTCGCCATCGACGCCGGATACACCCGTCGCGCGCTGGCCAGCGGTCGCGGCGTGGCGACCGAGGTCGAGATCATCTACTACAGTTGCCATCCGGACGAGGACGCGCGCGAGCGGCTCCAGACGGCGATCCGGAAGCAAGCCGGCGCCCGGGCCGTCATTCGCGACGCGGCCCGGCTCGACTACGGGGACGGGGCGGAATCCGTCAACCTGCCTTCCCGGACGCCGGAGGTCGGGGTGATCGCGGTGGTTTTTTCTCTGGCCCAGACGCCTGAACCCGAGGTGCACGGCGAGTTCCTCAGCAGCCTCGGCGAGCGTCTCGAGGTCGCGGGCTGGCAACTGATGGTCGTCCTCGAATCCGCGACTTACCGGAGGAACGTCGGCTCGGACGACCGGGTGAGAGAACGCCAGGCGACATGGCATCGCCTGCTGGAGGAGCGGCACGTAACCGCCATCGATGCCGGTTAGCCAATTGTGCCCCGATTCCTATGACGACCGTCACGCTGAGCCTGATCTCTCACACCAACGTCGGCAAGACCTCGCTGGCGCGGACCCTGCTCCGTCGCGACGTGGGTGAGGTCAGGGACCAGCCCCACGTGACGACGATCGCCGAAGCCCACTTACTGATCGAAGCGGAGAACGCGCGCCTTCTGCTGTGGGACACGCCGGGATTCGGCGACACGGTCCGCCTCATGAAACGCCTGAGACGAGAGCGCGACCCGATCGGGTGGTTCCTCCATCAAGCATGGGACCGCGTCCTGAACCGCCCGCTCTGGTGCAGTCAGGAAGCCGTCCGGAACGTGCGCAACGAGGCCGACGTGGTCCTCTACCTGGTCAACGCCGCCGAGGACCCTGAAGGCGCCGGCTACGTCGCGCATGAGATGGAGCTGCTGGCGTGGATGGCTCGGCCGGTGCTCGTCCTCCTGAATCAGGTCGGAACGGAGCATTCGCGCCACTCATTCGATGCCTGGCGCGTGCGGCTCGAGTCGTTTCCCATCGTGCGGGACGTGCTGCCGCTGGACGCGTTCAGCCGCACGTGGGTAGAGGAAAGCCTCGTTCTCGAACGCGTCATTGGCCTGCTTGACGACGAAAAGCAGGCGGCGATGACCCGCCTGCTGGAGGCATGGAACCGCCGGAACCGTAGCGTTTTCCAGGATGCGGTCGGTGCGCTTGCCGGCTACCTGGCCGGAATCGCCGCCGATCGCGAACCCATAGGTGCCGGTTCTGGGGCGGCAACCTCGTGGCTTCGCGAGCGCCTGTCCGAGTTGCACGCTCTATCGAGTGCCAACCGCGAGCGGGCGGTGGGCGTCCTGTTCGATCGCGTGCAGGCGGCCACGCGAAGCCTGATGGAACGGCTCATCGAATTGCACCAACTCTCTGGCACGAGCCAGGCCCAGATCGAGCGCCGGCTGGAGGACGTCGCTGTTCAAGGAAACGAAGCGATCAACCCGACCACCGGGGCAATTGCCGGAGGCGTTGTCAGCGGCCTCATCACGGGTCTGGGCGCCGACGTCCTGGCCGGGGGGATGACCCTGGGCGGCGGAGCCATCATCGGCGCCATGCTCGGCGCCCTGGGAGGCTACGCCCTCGGGGGCGCCTACCAGTTGGCCTCGGGTCGACGTCCGGGAATCCAGTTCACCCCTGAGGCGATGGACCGGCTCGCCCGCGAAGCCCTGCTCCGCTACCTCATGGTCGCGCATCATGGACGGGGCCGCGGCGACTACGGCGACATCGACTATCCGGAGCATTGGGCAGCCGAGGTCGACGACCAGTTGGCCCGGCGACGGGACGCGCTCCACGCGGCTTGGCGCGAAGCCGCCCGAAATCCGGCCGGCGCACCGGCTGCGGCCGACCGGCTCCGGTCCGAGATCGAGGATGCTCTGACCGAGGTGCTTCGACGCCGTTTTCCCGAGGCCTCGGTGCTGGCCGGTGCCTCGAGCCGCCCTTTCCAGTAGGTGCCGGAGCGCGCGCGGGCACTGGTCCTAAATATGGACTGCCCAGAAGGGCGCGAGCGACCGTCTGTCAAATTTCCCTTCCAAATCG
>CAZTTI010000081.1:0-3197 GCA_964615925.1 uncultured Solibacteraceae bacterium | reverse complement strand
GAATCCGCCGCAAGATTGCCCCATCACCGCCATCTGGCCGGTGGCGATCTTGCCCTCGAGCGGTGAGCCCGTGCGTGCGTTCTCCGCTTCGGCCCAGTCGAACGCGGCGCGTAGGTCGTCGGCCGTCTGCCGGCGGTTCTCTTCACCTTCGATGGAGACCGTCGTCAGCACGAGGAATCCGTGCGAGGCGATCGTCGACAGGAAGTCCGAGTAGCGCGTCCCGTTGATGGCGCAGCCGCCGTTCCCCCAGGCCATCACGGGCAACGTGTCCTGTTGGGGAAACGCGCTGAGGTCGGCCGGGTGGAAGACGATGTGACGCGGGGACCCGAAGGCCGGACCCGAGATCACTTCGTAAGGACCGGGAATGGCCAGCGGAGCACCCTCGAGCGGCAACTGCCTGCCGACATCGCGATTGCCTTGCCGGGCGCTGGTGACGCCTGCGACGGCAAGCATCGCGAAAACTGCAAAGACGACGACTGGACGTTTCATGGTCTCGCTCCTCGGGGATGATTGTGGCTCCGATGTTCACCCATAGTTGGGCGGCGTGCAAGCTTTGCTTCTGGCGCGCTCACTCGTCCATCGGGACGAAACGTCCATCGACCACCCTCAACTGCCGCATCGCCCCATCCGTCCCACCGGGGCCATCATCGGCGCCCATGTGGATGACGCTCCCCATCCCGGTATGCTCGATCCGGAAGCGGTTCCCCGGATTCCGGGCGAAGTCGATGACGTCGGTGGCCTCCCAGCCTTCGGATCCTCCGGTCCGGGGTCGGCGGAACAGGAACAGGCGCATGGCCGGAGCGGCCGGGTTGTCGCCGAACGCGATCAGTCGAACGAGAACGCCGGCTCCGGCGTCATCCGGGTCCACCTCGTGCATCTCCCACAGGCAGTCGCGGCAGTCGGGGGCCGGAACGTCCCATGCGTCGAGGCCAAGGTCCTCCCAGAGCGGAGCGAGGTTCCTGGCAAAGGGACGTTCCATGCGTGTGACGATCGTGTTTCTTCCCGGCGTCGTCCAGGCGGGCTCGGAAAAGTCTTCCGGTTCCGGAAACGGGAACGGCTGTTCCTGACCGCCGAGCCATTCCTCGACCCGCACGGCATCATCGACACGGCCCGCGTCACGAAGAAGACGCGACCACCCGCGCACCGCGGCGAAGGGGCCATAGCCCGGCACGGTCAGCGCCGCTTCCACGGCCTCGCGATACAACCGATCTGCCTCCCCGAACCGGCCGCGCGCGATTTCGAGGTCCGCCAGCGTCGAGAGCATGCGGGAACGGGGAAGAAGGCGGTTGGCGGCGTCCTCGGCGCGACGCGTTTCGTTCTCGAGCGCGCGTTCCAGGGACCGCGCCGCGCCATCGTAGTCCCCCTGCCCGATACGGGCCTCGGCGTCGATCTCGAGTACGGTCGACACCCGGGTGACGCTGACGTCGTCGTTATCGGAAACGCGGATCGCCCGATCGACAACCGACCGGACACATTCGTAGTCGGCCGACTCCAGACACGTCCGCGCCATTCGCGTCAGGCGATCGACACGGGCATACGGCGGAAGCGAGCGAAGCGCCGAGTCAGAGGTGGCCGCCTCCAGCATGGTTCGCGCCCGTTCGAGGTCGTTGGTGAACAGGTACGCGGAACCCAGGTCGTAGCTCGCCTGGTTGAGCGTTCCCGGAGTCGGGCTGAGCCCGTCCGACCACAAGGCGTGCGCCGTCTCGAGGGGCCCGACGGCGTCTTCGTATGGCCCCCGATCGAGGTAATACCGGCCCGCGGCCTGAAGAACCACGGCCTGATCCATCGGCTCGATCCCGGGTTGAAGCGAGAGGACTTCTTGCGCCGTTTCGAACTCCCGCCTCGCGTCGGCGTAACGGTCCTGGACCAAATACATCCCCGAGAGCCAGGCCCGGACAGGAGCCTCGAGCACGTCCCCCTCTCCCCGCACGCGCGCAACGTGGTCGATGGCGGCTTCCAGCATGGACACCGCCTCTTCATCGTCCTGGAAACGGTTCCACCGCTCGCGCGCAAGCGTGATGGCCCCCACCATGACGTCGGTGTGCTTGGGATCGCGCGGCGGAAACTTCGCCGTGTCTGCGAGCCACTGATAAAACACCGGGATCGCGGCTTCCCAGTCGCCACGGCCGACAGCGCCGAACAGGTCGTTGACTTGAGCGCCCCACTCCTCTTGCCAGGTCATCAACTGGCGATCCTCGGGGGTCGCATGACGCACGGCTTCCAACTTCAACGTGTAGGCCCCGGGGCGCGGCCGAACCGGACCCACGACGATCTCGAACCGCCACGTGCCGCGCTCGTCGGCGATGAAATACGCGACGTCCGGCGCGAAGTACCGTTCCCGCGTGGTGTAGACGCCGAACGGTCGGCCTCCCGGACGCCGCACTCGGATCTGGACGTCGACGTCGTCTTGCGCGGCCACCAGGGTGACAAACGTGCCGGGCTCGAGCCGGAGCTGGTAGACATGCTCGTCGTCCGGAGCGATCGGAATCCTGCGAGGCTCGCCAAGCGCGATGTATCCCGGCGCGACGACGTCGGTCGCCATCGCGCGCGGCAGCGCGATCGTTGCCGGACGGCAGGCGGGCAGGAGCGACAGGGCGAAAAAGATCGCGAGACGGCGCATCTGGGTGGATTTTAAGCCGCGATCCCCGGCCGAGGTCCGGAAATCGCATCGAGATGTTTTTCTCGACAAACCTATCGATACGACATATCGTATTACGACCTATGACGATACCATCCGACGATCGCACCTGGAAGAAAGGCACGGCCGAGTTCCTCGTTCTGGCCCAGTTGGAGGGCGGCCCAAGCCATGGGTACGAAATCGCCGTCCAGATCGGGCGCCGGTCGGGCGGCACGCTGGAGTTCAACGCGGCGTCGCTTTATCCCGTGCTCTATCGACTCGAGCGAAAGGGATGGATCTCGGGCCGCTGGGTCGAAAAGTCCGGCGAGCGGCGACGGCGCTTCTACCGGCTGACGGCGGCCGGTCGGCGCGCCCTGGCCCAACAGAGGGAGAGCTGGAAGACGTTCATGGAGGCCGTCGAACGAGCCGGCGGTTTGGGGTATGCCTGATTTCGCCTCCCTCGCCCGCGAAAAGCTCGGCCCCCTCCGCTTGGGTACAGACCGCGAACTGAAGGTCGTCGCGGAACTAGCGGAGCAACTCGAGGAAGTTTACGACTCGATCCGCAAGGAAGACCCGGATC
>CAZTTI010000080.1:0-4976 GCA_964615925.1 uncultured Solibacteraceae bacterium | reverse complement strand
GAGAGGGCTTCATTCCACGCGTCGCCAACATCCACGTGCCTCAGGGCTGGAGGTTTGTTCAGCTCCTTTGCTTCGGCGCCAAACCATTCTCGGAGAGCCTTGCTCATTCCTTAAGTTTCTCTTCAGGTCGTGAGATCTGTTAGGCCATTGTTGGCAATCAACGCACGGAGCGATGCCGCCTTGCGCTCAGCCCGTTCTATCGCTTCTTTGAGACTCCTGAGGTCATTGTCGTCCAGAGAGTAATAGGCTTCGCGGTGTCGAGCATCGTCATGATAAACGATCTTGAGAGAGTGACAGATCACGAATCCTTGCGTTTCCAAATCGTTGGAGAACACCGGCCGGAGATCGGTAAGGATCAAGGAGTCGTGCAGCAGGGATTTGTGGTCGAGTTCTAGGCTCGACGCCTTCGCAAACAGCGCGAGGCGATCGTTGTTCATCAACCTTTCGAAAATTTCGGAGAAGCGTGGTCGCTGTTCAACGGAGAGCCGGTTCGGATCTTCGAGCTTTTCCATAGCATCGGCGATCGCCTCGACGAACTCGCGAACAGAGTCCTTTCTGACCTGCCGTACATACGACGCCCCGATCAGCGATCCGACGAGGTTGACTTTTTGGTCCTCCGGCATCAGATCGCCAGTCGCAGCCCCGACGTCTTCTGCTAGTGTCCGAGGTGATCGGACGCCATCGATCGCTCGTTCCAGTTCAGCCACCTGTTCGTCAGTGAGATTACGGATTTCAGCAAACACCCGGCGCATGCGCACCGGAATCGCAAGGTTGGCCATGTGTGGAGACTATCATGGTCAAGGGGTTGCGCCCTATGGGGAGACTCGTGGGGACTCTGGCGTGAATTCCTTGCACAATCCTGTTATGTTTCGTTGACTCGCCGATGGATCGCACGTTCGTGAAAGCGAAAATCGGCCGTGATTTGAAGCACTTCCGATTCGTGCTTCAAAGCGCGGCCTCGATCGCCTGAACGACTTGCTCGGAATCGGGTTCCACCGGGGGCTTGAAACGCGCGATGACGTGGCCGTCCCTTCCGACGAGGAACTTCTCGAAGTTCCACTCGATTTCTCCGGAGATTCCCGGGAGTGTCGTGAGCCTTTCGTAGAGCGGGGCCTTGCCGGGTCCTTTGACGACGATCTTCGAGAACATGTCGAAATCGACGCCGTAATTCTTCCGGCAGAACTCGGCGATCTCGGCGTCGGTCCCGGGCTCCTGTCGCCCGAAGTCGTTGGAGGGGAACCCGAGAATGGCCAGCCCGCGATCCTTGTATTTCTCGTGCAGACGTTCGAGGCCGGCGTACTGCGGCGTCAGCCCGCACTCGCTCGCCGTGTTGACGATCAGGACGACCTTCCCTTGGTAGTCGTTGAGATTGACGGGCGTGCCATCGAGGCGATGGACGTCGAAATCCAGAACCGTGGCCATACGGACCTCCATGGGAAGTTTGCGGTCCCCGGCGAGGAGGATCAAGCCCCGATCGCCGGTGTGTGTTAATTTCCCCCCGATGACGAAGCCGATTCCTTTCGGCGCGTGGCCGTCCCCGATCACGGCGGCGATGCTCGCCGGCGGTCAGATCCACATCAGCGAGCCGCGGTTTTCGGGGACGGATCTGTTCTGGCTGGAGTCCCGGCCGCGCGAACGCGGGCGCACGGCCATCGTCCGCGCGGATGCCACCGGCCGCGTCGGGGACGTCCTCGGCGATCAGTCGAACGCGCGAACGCGAGTCCATGAAATGGGCGGGGGCGCTTACGTCCCGGATCCCTCCGGACTCTATTGGGTGGAGGATGCCGATCAGCGGATCCGTGTCCGGCGGGGAACCGGTGAGGCCGTTCGGCTGGGGGCCGAAACCGGCGATATCCGGTACGCTGACTTGGCGGTAGGCGGCGTGGGGCGTTCGATCATTGCCGTTCGCGAATCCCACGCCGGCGGGTCCGAGCCGCGGAACGAACTGGTCGAACTGGAGACCGACGCCTCGTCTTCCGAACGCGTCCTGGTGTCGGGCGCCGATTTCTACTCCTCGCCCCGGGTCTCCCCGGATGGGACGTGCCTGGCCTGGCTCTCCTGGGACCATCCCAGGATGCCGTGGGACGGGACGAGTCTCTGGGTGGGGAATTATGTCCCGGGCGAAGGGGTCTCGGCGCCCCGCCTCGTTGCCGGCGGGGACTCGGAATCGATCTTCCAGCCAGAGTGGAGCCCGTCGGGCGACCTGTGGTTTGTCTCCGACCGGACGGGCTGGTGGAATCTCTATCGGGAGTTGGGGGGACGGATCGAGGCCGTTTGCCCCATGGAGGCGGACTTCGGGTGGCCGCAATGGGTCTTCGGGAGGTCGCGATACGCGTTTGCCGATCCCGAACGCGTCGTCTGCGCATATGTCCGGGACGGGAAGGATCACCTCGGCATCGTCGATCTCTCCTCGTCGAAACCGGTGTTCGACGCTTGGGAAACCCGGTTCACCGAGGTTCAGGCCGTCGCCGCGGACGGGGGCGGCCAGGTGGCCCTGGTGGCCGGTTCGTGGACCGAACCGGCGGCGCTCCGCATCGGTTCGGTGAACGGAAGTCGGTGGCATACCGTAGTTCGTTCTTTCGACCTGGAGCTGGACCCGGCGTGGATCTCCGAAGGACGTCCCATCGCGTTTCCGACTGCCGGAGGCAGGACGGCCTATGCGTTCTTTTATCCTCCCCGGAACCCCGAGGTCTCTTCCGCGTCCGTCCGGCCTCCGTTGCTCGTGACCAGCCACGGCGGCCCGACGGCGGCGGCCTCGAGCGGGTTCCAACTGGCGATCCAGTTCTGGACGAGCCGCGGCTTCGCGGTGGCGGACGTCAATTATGGGGGCAGTACGGGTTACGGGCGCCGCTATCGAGAACTCCTCAACGGCAATTGGGGTTTGACCGACGTCGAGGACGCGGTGGCCGCGGGGGAGTACCTGAGCGCGGAGGGATGGGTCGACCCGCGGCGGATGGCGATTCGGGGAAAGAGCGCCGGGGGATTGACGACGCTTGGCGCCCTGGCGTTCCACGACGTTTTTTCGGCCGGCGCCTCGTATTTTGGCGTTGCCGACATGGAGTCGCTCGCGCGGGAGACCCACAAGTTCGAGTCGCGATACCTCGACACGCTCGTCGGGCCCTACCCGGCGAAGGCCCGGGTCTACCGGGAGCGCTCGCCGATCCATGCGGTGGACCGCATCTCCTGTCCCGTGATCCTGTTCCAGGGACTCGAGGACCGCATCGTTCCACCCTCTCAGGCCGAAGCGATGATCCGCGCCCTCGAAGCGGGCGGCCTTCCGGACGCGGATGTGGTTTTTCCCGAGGAAGGCCACGGGTTCCGGCATGCCGAGTCGATCCGGCGTTCGCTAGAAGCCGAACTCTATTTTTACGGCCGCGTCTTCGGGTTCGTTCCGGCGGACGATATCCCGCCGGTCGAAATCCACAACACGTGAAGGTCAGTCTCGACTGCGGGACCGGAACAGTTGCGCCGCCGACGGCTCCGATTCTTCGTCGTCGACCGTTTCACCGGGGATCTCGGGGTCGGTTTCTCCCGGGTTGATGAAACGGTTGGACTCCAGATCCACCTGCCGCGTATAGAGGTCGAAGTAGCGTCCGCCGAGGGTCATCAGCGTCCGGTGGTCGCCGCGCTCCACGATCTCACCATCTTCGAGCACGAGGATCTGGTCCGCGCTCCGGATCGTGCTCAACCGGTGCGCGATCACGAACGTCGTTCGTCCTTTCATCAGGGAGGAGAGCCCCTCCTGAATACACGCTTCGCTTTCGGTGTCGAGGCTCGAGGTGGCTTCGTCCAGGATGAGGATCCGCGGGTTGGCCAGAATCGCGCGGGCGATGGCCACGCGTTGGCGCTGTCCCCCCGAGAGTTTCACGCCGCGTTCCCCGACCACGGTGTCGTATCCCTTTTCCAGTTTCAACGCGAACTCGTCCACGCGGGCGATCTCGGCCGCGCGTTCGATCTCCTGATCGCTGGCGTCGGGCCGGCTGAACCGGATGTTGTCGCCCAGCGTCCCGTCGAACAGGAAGTTGTCCTGGAGCACCACGCCGAGCTGGGATCGGTAGGAATCCAGACGGATGGTGGAGATGTTCGTCCCGTCGATCTCCACCGTGCCTCGTGTCGGCTTCTGGAACGCCGCCACGAGGCCGATCAGGGTGCTCTTCCCCGACCCGGAGGACCCGCACAGTGCGGTGACGGTTCCGGGACGGGCGTCGAGGCGGATGTCCTTGAGGACCGGCTTTCCGGGTTGATATTCGAACCAGACACCGCGGAACACCACCGACCCATCGATCGGGCCGATGGCGACGGTGCGTTCCGGATCCTCGTCCTCGCGCGCCTCGGCCAGAACCTCGCGGACACGGTCGAGACCGGCGATCGCCTCGGTGAGCTGTGTGCCGATCTGCATGATCTGGACGACGGGAGCCACCATGAACCCCATGAACAAGGTGTACGAGACGAAGTCTCCGACGCTCATGGCCCCGCTGATGATCTGTCTCCCGCCGACGATCATCACCGTTACGCTCACGACCCCCATCAGGAGCGTCGATGCCATCCCGACCGCCGCCATCGTGGTCAGGCTGTGCCGGACGTTGGCGTAGAGGCGCATGGCGCCGCTCTTGAAAACCTCCGCCTCGCGGTCTTCGGCGTGAAAGCCCTTGACGACCCGGATCCCGCCGAAGGACTCGGTCAGCCGTCCGGTGACTTCCGCGTTGATGCGTCCGCGTTCGCGGAATATGGGCCGGACCGTCCGGAACGCTCGCCCCATGATGACGCCGAACACGGCCATGAAGACGACGGCGAGAAGCGTCAGCCGCGGGTTCCAGATCATCAGGACCGAAAACGCGATGACGGCCGTAATGATGCCGCCAACGAACTGGACCAGGCCGGTTCCGACCAGGTTCCGCACGCCCTCGACATCGCTCATCACCCGGCTCACGAGCGAGCCGGCGCTGGTTTCGTCGAAATAGCGGATGGGAAGGTGT
>CAZTTI010000079.1:0-3121 GCA_964615925.1 uncultured Solibacteraceae bacterium | reverse complement strand
CGACGGCGTCGCCCGCCTCACCGCGCGGGGTGACCCGCCGATCGAGCATCTCCATTTCCGTACCGCGGCGGAGCCGTCGAACGATGTCGGATTCGCGTCCCGGTTCGATGCGGAGGTTCGTGGCGTCGGTCGTATACAGGACCGTCTGCACTTGGCGGCCTTCGGAGGCGGCGAGCGCCTCGGCCATCTGGTTTTGCGTGGTGTCGCGAATGATGGTGCTCTCTTCCATCCACCCTTCGATCTGCTCGACGTCGCGAACGCGGTACCAGGAATCGTCCTTCTCGAGGATCTCGACCCGGTCGCCTTCGTCGAGCAGGAACAACGTGCGCGACGTCGTCGTGGCATCGAGCCGTACGGAGGTGTTGTTCGAGATCACCGTGGCCTGATCGATCGCGGGATCGGATTCAAGTGCGCAGCCGCCGCCGGCCACGAGGACGGCCAGAGCCAGGAGCGGTGCAGAGAGGGAAGGTGTGTCGAAGGGCTTCATCGAACCATACAAAGCTCGGGTCAACACCGGAATCTAGCATAGGGGCAATCGATCGGCGAGCGCAAACGCGTCGCGTTTCAAAACCCCATTAGGATAAGATGAGGGACCATGTCGGACGCCAATGCCGCGCCGCCCAGCTTCGAAACCGCGTTGGAACGCCTTGAGCACATCGTCAGGACGCTCGAGGACGGCCAGCTGCCTCTGGATGATGCCCTCGAACTCTTCGAGGAAGGCATTCGCCTGTCCCGATTTTGTCACGGAAAGCTCGAACAGGCCGAGCGCCGCGTCGAGATCCTCCTCAGAAACCAATCCGGCGAGTTGGAAACGGTGGCGTTTTCCGGTGACGACCAGGCCGAGAGCAACTGAGCCGGGCCCGGATGGGACGGTGTCTCCCGAACGCCCGGCCGAAGGGTTTCCGGCGGCCGAAGCGTTTTTGGCGGCCGAAGGATTTCTGGCGTTGGTCCTCCCGCCGATCGAAACGCATCTGGACGGGTTGCTCCCCTCCGCGGCCATGCGGCCTTCGAGGCTGCACGAGGCGATGCGCTACAGCGTCTTCGCCGGAGGCAAGCGGCTCCGGCCGGCGCTGGTCCTCGCCGGCTATCGGACCGTTCGGGACGATTGGGAGCGGGCCCTCGACGTCGCGGCAGCGGTGGAGTTCGTGCACACCTATTCGTTGATTCACGACGATCTCCCGGCAATGGACGACGACGACTACCGGCGTGGACGTCTCTCCTGCCATCGCCGTTTCGACGAGGCGACGGCCATCCTGGCCGGCGACGGCCTGTTGACACTGGCCTTCACCGTCGTCGCGGCATCGGAATGTCTCGATCCGGCCGAACGCGCGGCCGCCGCCAACATCCTCGGGACGGCGGCCGGCACGTCGGGCGGCATGATCGCGGGACAGGCCCTGGACCTGGCCGCGGCGCACCGCGCGATCGATGGTGCGGAACTCGAATCGATCCACCGCGCCAAGACCGGCGCGTTGCTGGAATCTTCCCTGGCGCTGGGGGCGATGACGGCCGGCGCCGGTCCGGACGAGCTGGAAGCGATCCGGCGTGTCGGCGCTTCGATCGGGCTCGCGTTTCAGATTGTCGACGATATCCTGGACGAGACCGCGCCCGTGGCGGAGTTGGGGAAGACGCCCGGGAAAGATCGCGCCCAGGGAAAGGCGACGTATCCCGCCCTGCACGGCGTGGAGCGGTCGCGCGAACTCGTCCGGGAACTGACACGCGATGCCCGTGCAATCGCAGGTGGCCTGGGGGACCGCGGGCGATTGCTGGGCGATCTGGCGGCATTGTTCGCCGAGCGCGCGGGTTGACCTTGAGCGGGAAGATGGCGGCAGCTGAGAAAGTCCGGCTCGACAAGCTGCTCGTGGATCGTGGGATCGTTCCGTCCCGCGAGAAGGCTCGCGCGCTGATCATGGCGGGGGACGTGCTCGTCGACGACGTGCCGGCCTCGAAGGCCGGGACCGGAGTGTTGGCGGACGTCGAGATCCGGTTGCGCCGCCCTCCGCACCCCTACGCGAGCCGGGGCGGCGTCAAGCTCCGGGGGGCGCTGGATGTATTCGCGATCGATCTTGAAGGGAAGGTCATCGTCGACATCGGTTCATCGACCGGCGGATTCACCGATTGCGCGCTCCAGGCCGGCGCCCGGAAGGTGTATGCCGTCGACGTCGACACGGCCCAACTGGACTGGAAGCTCGCGAGCGATTCCCGCGTCTTCCAGGTCGAAGGTAACGCCCGGTACTTCCAGCCCGAGTGGATCGCGGACGGGGTCGACCTGATCGTGATGGACGTCTCTTTCATCTCGGTCACGATGATCCTGCCCGCGCTGGCCGGCCTGCCGGGGCCGTTGACCGTGATCGTCCTGGTCAAGCCCCAGTTCGAACTCGGGCGCGGTCAGGTCGGCCCCGGGGGCATCGTCACCAATCCCCGATTGCATCGCGAGGCCGTGGACGCGGTCCGGCGCGCGGCCGGGGAATGGGGTTTCCACGTTCGAGCCGAAACCCCGTCGCCGATCACGGGCAAGGAAGGCAACCGGGAGTTCTTCCTCCGTCTGGAGTTACCGTGAAGGTCCAGACCGTCGGGATCATCACCAAGCCGCGCCGCGGCGATATCGCCACGATCGCCGGCGAACTGGCGGAGTGGTTCGAGGGACGCGGCATCGATGTGCTGCTCCAGGAATCGACCGCACGCGCGATCGGGCGGGAGAAATTGGGGGCGCCGGATTCCGGGATCGCCGAACGCGGGGACCTGATGGTCGTCGTGGGCGGAGACGGGACGCTGCTCGCCGCGGCCCGCATCCTGGACGGCCGCGACACGCCCGTCGTCGGCATCAACCACGGGAGCCTCGGTTTTCTTACCGCGGTGCGTCTTGACCGCCTCTATCCGGATCTGGAGCGCACGCTCGAAGGGGCGTTCTGGAGCGACAGGCGCGGCATGATCGACGCGGCCGTGTGGCGCGGCGAACACCGGGTCGCGGAACACCGGGCGCTGAACGACGTCGTCATCAGCAAGGGCGTCCCCGCGCGCATCATCGAGGTGGAGGCGTGGGTCGACGATCAGTATGTGTCGACGTTCCGCGCCGACGGGCTGATCGTCGCCACGCCGACGGGGTCCACCGCATACAACCTCT
>CAZTTI010000078.1:0-6666 GCA_964615925.1 uncultured Solibacteraceae bacterium | reverse complement strand
CCCGGTGGACGACGTGGTCTGGGCGCTGCCTTCGCGCGCCCCGCCGCCGCTGCCACGGCCGCCACGGGCGGCGAAACCTTCGAACGCGGACGGATCGAACCCCTCGGGAAGACCCCGGCCGCCGAATCCGCCACGGCCCCGGCCCTCGAACTGTTGGGAGCCGCCCGCATCGGCAACCACCCCCGATTCCGGGGACGCGTTGATGCCCGTGCTCGGTGTGCGCCCGGTCGTACTCGGCCGCTCCATGCCCGGAGGCGTGTAACGGAGGGCAGTGTTCGGAACCGTCAGCACGCCTTCCCTGCTGTCAACGATGATGGACAGATTGGCCGTCATTCCGGGCTTCAGCTTCAGATCGGGGTTCTCGACGGCCACGATGACGCTGTAGGTCACCACATTCTGGGTCGTCGTCGGGTTCAGCCGGATCTGCTCGATCTCGCCCGAGAACCGCTCGGTCGGATACGCATCGACCGTGAACGTCACCTCGTTGTTCGTCGCGAGCAAGCCGATGTCGGCCTCGTCGATGCTCGCCTGAACCCGCATCCGGGAAAGATCGTTCGCGATCTGGAAAAGCGTCGGCGCCGACGTGCTGGCCGAAACGGTCTGCCCCACGTCGACCTCGCGCGAAATCACGACGCCGTCCACGGGCGACCGGATGTCGGTGTACCCCAGGTTGACGCGTGCCTCATCGAGCTGCGCCTGGGCCTGGACGAGCTGCGACTCCGCCTGTTCGATGGCGGCCTCGCGGGAAACGATTTGCGAGCGGGCCTGCTCGAGCGAGGCTTCCTGCTGAATCACTCGCGCGCGCGCGGTCTCGAGCTGCGCGCTCGCATTCTCGAGTTCGGTGGACGGAACCAGATCCGCGTCGAAGAGTTCCTGGGCCCGCCGGAGGGTCGTCTCTGCCTGCTGGAGGTCGACGCGCGCCGAATTCAGGTTCGCTTCCGCGCTGAGGACGCCGGTCCGCTGGTTCTCGAGGTCGGCATTTGCGGTCCGAATCCGGGAGCGGGCCTGAACGAGATTCGCCTCCGCGTTCTGGAGCTGGGTCTGGAGGTTGCTGGGATCGAGCCGGGCCAGTTGCTGCCCCTGGGTCACGACCGAGTTGAAGTCCGCATACAGAGCCTGAATCTGCCCGGTGACCTGAGCGCCAACCTGGACGGTGACGAGCGCTTCGACCGCCCCGGTGGCCGCGACGGTGTTCTGGATCTCCCCCCGTTCGACGGTTCCACCGAAGTACTGGATCTCCTGGTCGGTGTTCGCCCCCAGATAGAAATAGACGCCCACACCCACCGCGGCGACCAGAACGATAACGATAAGACCTTTCTTCATTGATCTGTCCTTGAAGTTGCTTTCTGACCGACCTCGCGCCTCGCTCACTCCGCAATCTTGGACGGCCGAACTCGTGTGACGTTGGCCGACGAAACCGACGTACAATCGCCGTCGTTCCTACATGGAGTACGAAGACCTGACTGAAGAAGTTACGATAGCAGAATGAGTTGCTTCGCATAAGGTAGGGCCGTTTCGGAAGGCGAGCCGCCCCGCGCTTTGAACGCCGCGACACTTCTTGTCAGAACTCATTGAAAACGTGCACGTTAGGTATCGACGGCCCATCCTTCCCACGATGTGCGAAGACACGCTTTCGGGGTTTGTTAACTTGTGTAAAACGGAGATATATCGATGTTTATCGCGATGAACAGGTTCCGGATCGCCCCGGGACGCGAAGCGGATTTCGAGCGGATCTGGAGAGAGCGGGACTCCCATCTTGACGGCGTCGACGGGTTCCTCGAGTTTCATCTGCTCAAAGGATCCAGCGATGAGACCCGAACCCTCTATGCGTCGCACTCGACGTGGGATTCCCGGGCGGCCTTTGTCGCCTGGACCGAGTCGGAAGCGTTCCGAAAGGCGCACAGCCAGGGGCGGGCGCCCGAGGGAGTCTACCTCGGCCCGCCGGAATTCGAAGGGTTCGACGTCGTGCTCTGAATTGGCCCCCAGCCCGGCTCTCAAGCCTCGAGCAGGTGAACGCTGAAGTAGTGGCGGGAATCGAGCCAGAGTCCGACGGGACGGCACCCGGCTTCTTCGGCGAGCTCCTGAAATTGCTCGGTGCCGTATTGATAGGAACATCCCGCCAGGATCCGTTCGTTGTTCGCGATTTCGAACTTCTGATCCGCAATCGTCACCGACTGGCTCGCCATGCTGACCACGTACATCTCGGCCCGCTGGAGCTCCTCGTTGTACCGGGCTTCGTATCGGAACTTGAGAAGGTCGAAGTCCGCGCCGCCCTCGCGATTGGCCCGCGCGAGCAGGTTCAGATGGAACCGGTCCGCGACCTGGGCCTGGTCCTGGTAGGCTTTGCGGATCAACTTCGCATCCTTCGGCAGATCGACGCCGACGAGGATCTTCCCCCCCGCTCCGGCCAGTTCGCGGAACGACGCCAGCAACGAGCGCGCGGAAGCCCGGTCGAAATGGCCGATCGTGTTCCCGGGAAAGAACACCGTGCGGCTCTCGCCCAGAACGGCGACCGGACCCGGGAGCGGTTCGAGATGGAAGAAATCCGCTGAGATACAGACGAGGGGAAGATAGGGGTACTTCTCGGCGAGCGCCTCGACCGACTTCACCATGAAGTCCTTGGCGACGTCCATCGCCACGTAGCCGGCAGGTTTCTCGAGCACGTCGAGCAGCGCGCCAACCTTGAGGCTCGGCCCGCTGCCCGGCTCGATGAGCAGGACGTTCTCGCCCAGGATCTTGACGATCTCGGAACCGAAATAGCTGTAAATCTCGTTCTCCGACTCGCCAATGTAGTTTTCCGGCTGCCGGGACTGTAAATCGAACAGCTCGGCACCCCGGACGTCGAACAGATATCGGGACGGCAGGTATCTCGGATTCGCTTTCAGGCCTTCGACAAGTTCGGCCCCGAAATCACCTGGTGCCGTCCGCATGTCATAAACATCCACACCTGACGCTTGCGGTGAAGACATCCAGAAGACCTCCTAATCTATCTTGACTGCTCCGGTCTTGACTGCTCCGGCACGCCGCCGGCCGCACCACAGGGACTGGGTTGGTTCGGTGAAACCGAAAAAGGAAATCGGGATCCTGTCAGAGTCGAATGGAAGCGCTCGTGTCCCCTCCCGCCCTGGAAACGGAGGACGTCCGATCTGAAGCCTTCGGAACCCCGCTGTCTTGATTCCCGGTTCGAAACCTTGATCTTAACAGAATCTCCGCTCCGTCGGGAAGCCCCCGGACACTGCCAACATCGTCGATCCATGTTTAAATGAGGATTTGGGAACCTCTCGATCACCCGCGACGGGGAAGGCGGCCACGATGAATCCACCGTTCCGAGTCGATGTCGAAGCGCTGATCGACGCCCGGCGCTGGGGGGAGTTGAAAGCCGCCGTGAAGGACTGGCCGGCGCCCGAGTTGGCCCAACTCGTGGTCGAGCGCCACAGCCCGGACCGGCTGATGCTGTTCCGCGTCCTCACGCGAAATCTCTCCGGCGAGGTTTTTTCCTATCTGGGCTCCGAGGCGCAGAACGCGCTGCTCTCCGAACTCAACGAGGACGAGCTCCGCAAGCTCATCACGAACCTCGAACCCGACGACCGCACACATCTTTTCGAAGAGCTTCCCGACCGCGTGGTCCAGAGGCTCCTGAACCTGCTCGACGCGTCGGAGCTCCAGAACGCGCGGCTGCTCCTGAGTTACCCCGAGGAAAGCGTCGGACGGCTGATGACGCCGGAATATGTTGCGGTCCGGAGGGCCTGGAACATCGAACGCGCGCTGGCCCACATTCGAACGATGGGGCGAAATCACGAGGTCGTGACCACGATCTACGTCACCGACGAGAACTGGCGGTTCACCGGCGCCATTGCCCTCCAGCGCCTGATCCTTGCCGAGCCCGACGACCTGGTCGAGTCCGTTCTTCCCCACGAAGAGCCGATCACGCTGTCGCCCTACGATGACCGTGAAGAGGCGGTCCGGAAGATGAGCAAATACGACCTGTTCGTCCTGCCCGTGGTCGGCAACGACGGAGTCCTGCTCGGCATCGTCACCGCCGACGACGTCTTCGACGTCGCCCAGGAGGAAACCACCGAGGACTTCCAGCTCTCCGCGGCCGTCGGCCCGCTGAAGACCAGCTACCGGGACGCCAGCGTGGCTTCGCTGGTCCGAAAACGCATCCCCTGGCTGCTGGCGCTCGTGGTGGTCAATCTCGGCGCCGCGGGCGTGATCGCCTGGTACGAGGAAACGCTGAGCGCGGCGATTTCGCTCGCGTTTTTCCTTCCGCTATTGATGGGAAGCGCCGGAAACACAGGCGCCCAGTCGGCGACGTTGATGGTTCGCGCGCTGGCCACGGGGGAATTCGACGGCAATCGATGGACCACCACCTTCGGAAAGGAATTTTTCGTCGGGGGTGCACTCGGCATCCTGATGGGAGTGGCGGCGTGGGCGCTCGGCGTCTTCGAAGGCACTCCGCAGGTGGCCGTCGTCGTCGGCCTCGCCATGTTCCTCGTGGTCATGGCCGCCAATCTGATCGGGATCGCCGTTCCGGTCCTGCTGACGAAGATCGGCATCGATCCCGCGGTCGCCAGCAGTCCGCTGATCACGTCGATCGCGGACGTGGCCGGATTGCTGATCTATTTCGCGATCGCCACAGAACTGCTCATGGGAGTGACCTGAAGATGGACCGACGACTCATATTGACGCTTGTTCTGGTTCTCGTTCTGGCCGGATGCGGATCCGAACCCGAATCGACCGAGGCGATCGCGACGACGGACATCGATAGGCCGTCGACGGGGTCGAACGCCGAGCTGCCTCAATTCGCGATCACGCCAGATGGAACATTGAAGCTGGTGTGGGTCGCCCGGGAAGCCGGCGTGGTCGATCTCTACGCCGCCTCCTGGGAAGACGAGGCGGACTTCGCGCCCGTTCGCATCAACACCGACGCGACGCGCCACAGCCCGGTCGTCATCGACGAGATGCGACCCGCGATCGCCGTCGCTCCCCCGAACCGCATGGCCATCGCCTGGACCGACACGAACTACGACATCCAGCTCGCCGTCTCCGAGGACGGCGGGAGAACTTTTTCCGCTCCGCTGCGCCTGAATCAGGACGAGGGGGAAGCGTTGCAGGAGTTCCCCTCCATCGCGTTCGACGCGGCCGGCGTCGTCCACGCCGCGTGGCTGGACCCTCGACTCGCGGGCGAACCTGTCGAGGAGCCGGCAGATCTCTTTTACGCGCGTATCGACGGGAACGAAGTCGTGGAAACGAACCTGACCGTGGATCAGGAATCGACGGTCTGCGGATGCTGCCTCCCGGACCTTCGAATCGATGGCGAGTCGATCCGCATCACGTTCCGGAACACGATGAACGGATTTCGCGACCCGTTCCAGGTGCTCGGAACTACGGAGGGAGCGTTCGAAGCGCCCCGGGCCGTGACGGCGCCCGTCTGGGAGATCAATGCCTGTCCGGTGGCCGGGCCGATCGGCGTCGGGGAGAACGCGCTGTGGCTCGACGGATCGACCGGCGTGCGGCGGCTTCTGGAATCGCAAGGCGCCGGGACCGAACCCCGTGTGGTGTTCGCGGATAGCGAGAGTTGGCGCCTCGCGTTGCCCCCGCGGAGGATCGAAGGGGATGAAACGTGGATCCTCGTTCCTGCGGAACCGGCCGCGTATGTCGTCGGCCGGAACGAGGCCGGCGCCTGGGAAACGGTGGCGGATGATCTTCCCGGCTGGGTCACCGACGCCGCCATCGTCGACGGCGAGCTGCGGATCGTTGGGGCTTCGGGGGGACGGTACGTCGAAAGCCGGCGTGCGTGGCCGTGACCTGGGCCCTGATCACTCTCAGACACGGACCTCGAGATCTCCGTCCTCGTTGATTCGCGTCTCGAGCCGGTCCAATCCGCGGAACGGCATCCCGGAAATACGTTCACCGAGGGCGCTGTAGACGCCGTCGTGGCATGGACACTCGAACCGCCGGGGGCCCGCTTTCCACTCCACGTCGCACCCCTGGTGGGCGCATCGTTGTGAAAGTGCGTAGATATCGCCGGATTCGTCACGCCTCAGGAACACGCCCCGCTGGCGGTCCACGAAATGATGAACCCCCTGCTCGGGGACGACGGACGGCGGACCCACCACGACCCATCGCGGGCGGTTCGCGATGTGGACGCCCGATGCCGCCGCCGCGGCGGCGCCAGCCCCTCCGATGAGGAACTTCCGCCGGGATTTCCCAGTCGTTCGGTTCTTGGATTCGTCGTTGGTCACGTGTACTGGAATAGGAGTGTGGTCCCGGTTTCACTTGACACCGGGCCATACCCCACCAGAATACCAAATATGTTTTCTTCCCGTCGTTGGGCGGCCGGGGCCGTCGTTGCCGCGACGCTCGCGGCCGGAGGGGCCTTCGCGCAATTCCGAAGGGGCGTCGTCTACCAGAACGATCCGCCGCCGACCGAGTTCATCATCGCGCGGTGGGTCTTCAATTCGAACGGTTATGACTTCGGATGGGAACACGACTATCCGAACGCCGAACAACACATCCTCCAATTGATCAGCGAGCTGACGTCGATCCACGTCGACCGCTTCTCGTATCGCATCGTCGACCTCGCAAGCGACGAGGTCTTCGAATACCCGTTCAGTTACGTCTCCCACCCCGGCAGCATGGGACTGAACGCGATCGAGACGGAAA
>CAZTTI010000077.1:0-8717 GCA_964615925.1 uncultured Solibacteraceae bacterium | reverse complement strand
GGCTCCATCGATTTCCTCGTCAATCGATCTCGTCCTCTATTGATCTCATCCTCAATCGATCTCGCCCTCTATTGATCTCAGCGAGGGCCTCGTCGAGGATGGAAACGGCGATGTCGACCTCTTCCTCGCCGATGATCAACGGCGGGCAGAAGCGCAGCGTGCTCTGGCCGCAGCCGAGCAACAACAGGCCCTTCTCGAAGCAGCGCTGGACGACGGCGTCACGCTCTTTCCCTGCCGGCTCTTTGCTGTGCCGATCACGGACGAGTTCGACGCCGACCATGAGGCCGAGCCCGCGGACGTCGCCGATCAGCGGGGACCTGGCCGCGAGCGCAGTGAGCCGCGCGTGCAGATGGGTGCCGACTCGTGCGGCGTTCTCAGAAAGCCCGTCCTGGATCAGGCGGATCGTTTCGAGGGCGGCCCGGCAGGCAACCGGGTTGCCGCCGAAGGTCGTTCCGTGCGAGCCCGGCGGCCAGTTCATGATGCTGGCATTGGCGACGATGGCGCCGAGCGGCAGCCCCGACGCGATCCCTTTCGCCAGGCAGACGATGTCGGGCGCCACGCCCCAATGCTCGATCGCGAACAAGCGTCCCGTGCGTCCCATGCCCGACTGCACCTCGTCGACGACGTAGAGGATGCCGTACCTCTCGGCAAGCGCCTTGAGCCGCGGGTGGAAATCCGCGGGAGGTACGATGTAGCCTCCTTCGCCCTGGATCGGTTCGACGAAGAACGCGGCCACCTCGGTCGGCGCGACGGTGCGGCGAAAGATGTTCTCGATCGCGTCGAGACACGCGTCGACGCCGGGCCCGCGCCAGGGATTCGGGAAGTCGACGTGTGTGACGCCCGGGATCAGGGGTCCGAAGCCGGCGCGCTGTACGGCTTTGCTGCTCGTCAGGGACAGCGCGCCCATGGTTCGCCCGTGGAACGCGCCGAAGAAGGCGATCACGTGCGGGCGGCCGGTATGGAAGCGCGCGAGCTTGAGGGCGGCCTCGACGGATTCGGTCCCGGAGTTGGTCAGGAATACGCGTTTCGGCGCACTGCCAGGCGCGATGTCGACGAGCTTCCTGACGAGATCGCGCTGCGGGGCGTAGTAGAAGTCCGTCCCGGACATGTGCAGCAGCGACTCGGCCTGCGACTGAATCGCGGCCACCACGTCGGGGTGGCAATGGCCCGTGGAGCAGACCGCGATCCCCGCGGTGAAGTCGAGAAATCGGTTGCCGTCGACGTCCTCGATGACTGCGCCGAAGCCGCGCGCGACGGCGAGGGGGTAGACACGCGTGTACGAGGGTGAAGCAATCTGTTCATCCTCCGCGATCAGCGCCTTCGCCCTAGGCCCCGGCAGCGGGGTGAGCAGACGCGGCACCGTCGAATCTTCGCGCTTGTGCGTGTCGGTCATGGGCTCCTCGAGACAGTATCCTACTCCACGATTTTCGGCGCCACGAAGCCTGTCGAGTGGGGTGACGTAGTGAGAGGAAGGTCAGAACGGGTTTTCGACGGCAAGCTCGGAGAACAGGGAGAAATCACGATCGCGCGACAGGAGCTTCTCCGCCCCGTGCGCGACACAGATCGCGGCCACCCGGGCGTCGTGAATCACGGGGCCACGCACGCGCGGTCGGCGCGCGAAATCGGAGAGGATCGCCCGGAAATCGGCGGTTTCCCCGAGCAGGCGGAGCGTGGGAGAGCCGAACCAGGCGGCGAGCTGCTCCCATGCCTGATCCGCCGAGCTTGCCGCTTCCTTCCAGATGCGCGGGTTGGTCACGACGCTGAAGAACTCGTAGACGCACGGCCAGGGAATCGCCCAGGAATCCGGGCTCTCCGCGAGCTGCCGGACGACATCGGTCGCGACTTCATGCTCGGCCGATTCCCTCCGGTGCGCGTATACGAGGACGTTCGTATCCACGGCGACCACTCTCAGCGAACTCCGTAGATTTCGCTGCGAAGATCCTGCCACGAGAGGCTCTCCAGCGGATCCGGTCCGCCGCGCTTTCCAACGCTACGGTCGGGTAGCTGATAATTGGCTCGGGGGGACTCGGATTCCAGGAGGACGCGACGGAGTCCTTCTTCGACCAGCGCGCGCAACGGCTTGCCGACTTTGCGGGCGTGCCGTTTAGCCCGGACCAACAACGCGTCGTTCACGTCGATCGTTGTTTTCATATCGAGTACAGCTTAGCAATACTCAATAGTATGGGCAAGCTGTACTCCGGCCGATACCACTGAACTGCCATGAGAGGCATCCTTTCGGGTAGAGACCAAGCGCCAGAGGCTGTTCGCGAGAAGGTCCCGCCGACTTGTTCCAACGCGCGTGTTATCCTTGACGGACGTTCGTGAATTCGCCGGTGGCAGTGGTTCACTGCCGACGGACGTTCCCCGTCAGGATTCGATTCTTCAGTCAAGACTACTGCGTGAGGAACCCATGAAAGCAATCCCCTTCCGAATCGTCATCTCCTCCTTGCTCTTTGCCCTCTCGTGCGGCGTACCCGAGGCGCGTGCCGACGTCACGATCGTCGAGGAGACCGAGGATCTTTCGTCGGGAGCGACGCGGACCACCCGCATCTACCTGGCCGACGATCGAGTCCGGGTCGACAGCGGCGAGGGCCAGGCCTTCATTTTCCGCGGCGACCTGGAAGTGTTCTGGGTCGTGGACGAGAGCGGCGGCACGTACATGGAGATGAGCCGGGAGGACGTCGAGCGCATGGGCGAGCGGATGGCCGAATTGAGCGCCCAGATGGAACAGGTGCAACAGCAGATGGAAGCCCAATTGGCGAACATGCCCCCCGCCCAGCGCCGGATGGTCGAAGAGGCGCTGGCCGGAGGCGGAGGAGGCTTTCCCGGACTGCCGGGGATGCCCGATATGAGCCAAACGGCGAGCCCGATCGCGGAAACCGAGTACACACTGGTCCGCTCCGGCGAGACCGTCGGTCAGTGGACCACCGATCTCTATGAAGGAACAGAGGCCGGCGAGAAACGATGGGACGTCTGGGCGGTGGACCTCTCGGATGTGGGCCTTTCGATGTCGGATTTCGCCGCGTTCGAGAGTCTGGCCGAGATAATTCAGCAGATGGCCCCTTCGGGCCAGGGAATGGACGACCTGTTCCAGATCGAGGCATCGGGCGAAGGCGCAGGGTATCCCGGCGTTCCCGTCCGCCGGATCTCGCATAGCAACGGCGAACCCGAATCGCGTTACGAGATGACCGAGATCAACCGCGACGGAATCGATCCCGCCATGTTCGAGCTTCCCGAAGGCCTCTCCCGGCAATCCATGCCGGAGTTCTGAAGATCTCTACCGAGCCAACCACCGCTGGCTCCGGCTCCCACACACCAACGGGCTTGTACGGCGTCGTCGTGTCCTCGATCGTCGTACAGGGGCTGACGGCGACGTCAGCCCGCTACGCGGCGTCATTCTTGAGGGACGAGTGCACTCGCTGCGGGTCGAGATGAGCGTCTAAAGGGTCCGCTGAATCGGAAGAGGCGCGCCGCCTTTGCGGGCGTTCTACCCGAACGTGTTGCATGCTTCGGGCTGGCCGGATTCGAAGCCCCTTGTAAACCAGTCCATCCGCTGCCGGGCCGTTCCGTGCGTGAAGCTCTCCGGAACGACATACCCCTGAGCCTGCATCTGCAGCCGGTCGTCGCCAATGGCGCTGGCGGCGCCCAGGGCCTCTTCGAAATCGCCGGCTTCCAAAAAGCCTCCTAACTCGGATTGCGCGGTCCGCTCGGTGCGGTTGGCCCAGACTCCGGAGAAACAGTCGGCCTGCAACTCCAGAGCCACCGACGCTTCGTTCGCCTCGGCTTCGGAGGAAACGCGCCGCGCCTCTGCGACCTGATCCGAGATGCCGAGCAGGTTCTGAACGTGATGGCCAATCTCATGCGCCACCACATACGCCTGGGCAAAGTCGCCCGGCGCCCCGAATCGTTCATGGAGCTCCCCGAAGAAGGACGTATCCAGGTAGACGCGCTCGTCGGCCGGACAATAGAACGGCCCCATGGCGGCCTGCCCGAAGCCGCACGCCGATTGGACCGCCCCGGAATAGAGAACCAGGACCGGAGGCCTGTAGGCTTCTCCGGCCTCGCGAAAGATCCCGGACCACGCATCTTCCGTATATCCGAGAAGCACGCTGAGGAATTCAGCGGTGGGATCGTCAGCCCCCGGCGCGGCTGCCGGAACCGAAACGCCCGGATCCGCGTTGTCGAGAATGTCGCCGGGGTCGACTCCCATGAACATCCCGATGAGGAGAATCACGAGGGTACCGATCCCGACACCCGCGCCGACTCGCATCCCGCGGCGATCTTCGATGTTCGTGCTTCGTCTTCCACCCCGCCATCGCATGGCGCTTCTTCTCTCCTTTGCAAGCGGGCCGGGGCCGCTCAGGGTCGTGCCGGCGCCCGCAGGTGAATGGCCTTCCGTATTCACGGTCGTCGCATGGAGGACCGCGCTTTACCGCCGTCATCCGGTCGAAACTCATCTTCGACGGCAGAAAGAAAATGTGCTTGACGATCTTGCTATCCAGCCGAAAGAAGACGAGCCTACAAGTCCGTCTCGTCGGTCCCCATGCCCGCCGGAACCATCTGTAAAGCAGTCTGCTCCGCCTCGGTCTCCTCCTGGCAACGAAGGCACATCGTGGTCCAGGGGACGGCATCGAGCCGTTTCTGATTGATGTCTTCGCCGCAGCGGGTGCATTCTCCGTATTGACGGCCATCGATCGCCTTCATGGCTTGCCGGACGAATTTCAAGCGTGCTAAATCGCTTTCGTGCAAGCTATGGAGAAGTTCTCTTTCGTGGCTGATCGTGGCCAGGTCGCCTTCATCGTCCGTATTCTCGATCCTGGTTTCCGCAGTAGCAGCGCGGTTGCGGTTGATCGACTTGATCAGGTTCTCGTATTCGACCGACAATCTCCGCCGGCTTTCTTTGATCCTCTTTGCGTCCATTTTTGAATCCTCGGTTTCGTCAACCCAGATAAGCGCCATGTGAGTGGGCCACTATTGCCGATACGCGCAGTAAAGACCGTTCAAAAGTGCACACAGCGGGGAAAAGCGGTTCAATAGAAGAACCACCTCCGTCAGCAATACGGGCTCGCAAAGTAATGTCTCCGTTGTAGTTGATCAGGCCAGTGTCCGGCTTATCCATGAAATGTGAGAAGCGCGTGGTACCCACCATTTCGGCAAAGTCTCCTGACTCATCCGCGGCATTTGGCGGCATGTGCGCTATTGAACAGCTACAGGCTTTCACTGAGGGCCAGCCGCTCGGGAAAATCGACCATCCGGACGTCGGCTCGATCGACCCTGCCCTTGGAGTAGCTGGCGTTCCCAAACTACACTCACGCGCATGCAACGAGTGTCAAGATCTGCTGTTGACCAGCGCCCGGATTTGCTTCGGTACGCGACTGCTGTACTACTGGAGACGCTGTGACCTCGCCCCACCACATCGAATCTCCTCATCACTCCAAGGATCTGAACGAGGTTCTGTCCGGTCTCCAGTCCGATGCAGAGCACGGACTTCATGAGGGCGAGTTTCGGCGGCGGCTTGCACAGTACGGCCCGAATAGAATGACTGCGCGGCGGGGCACACCCGCGTGGCGAAAGTTTCTCGAACAACTGATACAGCCACTCGTCGTCGTTCTCATCATCGCTGCGGTCGTTTCGGCGCTACTCGGGCATACGGCAGACGCGCTGGTGATTTTTGCGGTCGTGTTGGTGAACTCCGCTATCGGATTCCTGCAGGAATATCGGGCCGAGAGGGCCATTGCCGCGCTGGACGCACTGGTCGTGACGGAGGCAAGCGTCGTGCGAGAGGGCAAACAGCACCGCGTTCCGAGCGACCAAGTCGTTGTCGGCGATGTGGTTCTCATCTCCTCCGGAGACTCGGTGCCCGCTGACCTGCGTCTTCTAAGGACGCGTGATCTGCAGGTGGAAGAGGCGGCTCTAACAGGCGAGTCCGTTCCAGTATCCAAGGAGGTTGGGACGCTGCTCGAGGACACGGTGCTCGGGGATCGAGTCAACATGGCCTACGCTGGGACGGCCGTCACCTTTGGAAGGGGGCGTGGCCTGGTGGTTGCGACTGGAGACGACACCGAAACCGGGCGCATCGCCGGGCTTCTCGCAGGAACCCGAGAGCTCGCGACGCCCCTGACGCGCCGGATCGCTTCCTTCTCCAAGTTTCTGGTATGGGTCGTCCTCGTCGCAGCGGCGGCGCTTTTCGCCATCGAGGCCTTGCGTGGGGCAAGTCTGACCGCGACCTTCAACGCGGCGGTGGCACTTGCAGTCGGAGCCATCCCCGAAGGCCTCCCGGCTGCCGTCACCGTGCTGCTCGCCGTGGGGGTCCAGTCGCTCGCCCGAAGGCGGGCGCTGGTTCGCAAGCTTCCAGCAGTCGAGACACTTGGGAGCACCACGGTCATTTGCTCTGATAAGACGGGAACGCTCACCGAGAATGAAATGACCGTGACGCGCTTCTGGACGGCTGGCGTAGAGTACGAAGTCAGTGGCGTCGGATACGATCCGAACGGCGACTTTCGCCGTTCGGGCCAGCTTGTGGAACCCGAGCGCGAGCCGCCGCTGTTCGCCTGCCTTCGTGTCGGAGCACTCTGCAACGATACGAGCTTGGTCCGAACCAGCGACGCTACGAATGTGGAGGGAGACCCGACGGAGGCGGCCCTGCGCGTGTCCGCGGAAAAGGCGCGCCTGATCCCGACATTTGACGCTTGGCAGCGGCTCGCGGAGATTCCCTTCGAGTCGCAGCACATGTACATGGCGACTTTCCACCAGCGTCATGATGAGCGGCTCCTGCTGGTCAAGGGGTCTTCGGATGTACTGCTCGATCGGTGCACGAGCGCTCTCGATAAAGCGGGCGCACTGGTAAAGTTCGAGCCCGGCGTCGCTCACCGGAAGGTGGAAGAACTTGCAGCCAGTGGACTTCGTGTACTCTGCCTCGCCCAACGCGCGACGCATGCCGCGACCAGTCAACTCGATCACGAGGACGTGGACGAGCTGACCTTCGTCGGGCTCGTCGGCATGATTGATCCTCCACGAGAATCGGCCCGGATTTCGATCGCCGCGTGCCACCGGGCGGGCATTCGCGTGAAGATGATAACCGGCGACCACGCCGTCACCGCTTCTGCGGTCGCGGAGCAACTGGGTCTGGAAGGGGCGCGAGACGACTCAGGACGCTTACGAGCAGTGACCGGACGCGAGCTGGAGCAGGTCGCTCCAGAGCGGCTCCCTGGCCTAGCCGAGGAGGTAGCGGTGTTCGCCAGGGTAGCGCCGGAGCAGAAGTTGCTTCTTGTGGAGGCTCTGCAGAGTCGTGGGCACGTCGTCGCGATGACGGGCGATGGCGTCAACGATGCGCCCGCGCTCAAGAAAGCCGACCTGGGCATTGCGATGGGGAAAGGAGGCACCGACGTCGCACGGGGTGCATCTGCCATGATCCTCACGGACGACAACTTCGAGACCATCGCTGCCGCGGTCGAAGAGGGCCGCGGTGTCTACGACAACCTGGTCAAGTTCATCGCGTGGACGCTGCCGACGAACGGAGGCGAAGCTCTCGTTTTGATTGCGGCCCTGGTCGTGGGAACGGCGCTTCCCGTCCTCCCTGTGCAGATTCTCTGGGTCAACATGGCCACCGCCCTGCTGCTCGGCGTTGCTCTCGTCTTCGAGCCCAAGGAGCCGGGGCTCATGGAGCGGCCTCCTCGTCCGGTGGACGCCACACTCCTCGATTGGCGCTTGGGTGCACGCACGCTGGTAGTTTCGGTCATGGTCGCAGGTGCAGCCTTCGGATTGTTCGAGTGGTCGCTTGCGGTGCTTGGAGAATCGATCGAGCAAGCGCGCACGATCGCCGTCAATACGATTGTGGTCGTAGAAGCTGCTTACCTGTTCGCATGCCGGAGTCTTCGATACCCACTATGGAGGATCGGCCTTTTCAGCAACCCCTGGGTTTGGTTGGGCGCTGGCGTGATGCTGCTCGCGCAAATGATTTTCACTTACGTGCCCGTTATGAACAGGCTGTTCCACACGAGTGCCATCGCGTGGATTTGGTGGCTCTATTTCACGATTGCAGGTTTCATCGTGTTGGCTGGAGTCGAGACGTACAAGCTTGTTGCGTTACAACGGCATAAGAAGGGATGACCATGAAGATAGCCGTCTTCAGTGCAAAGCCGTATGACCGCGAGGCTCTGGAGCGGGCCAACGAGGTTCATGGGCACGATTTGGTGTATTTCGAGCCACGCCTGAGTCTGGCGACGGCATCTCTGGCTCGCGGATTCGATGCCATATGTCCTTTCGTCAACGACGACCTCTCAGAACCTGTCATCGAAGCAGTCGCGTCGAGCGGGGTTCGACTGCTCACGTTGCGCTCGGCGGGAATCAACCACGTGGATCTGAGAGCGGCGGCTCAGAGGCGGGTGGTGGTGGCGCGCGTGCCCGCCTATTCCCCGCACGCGGTCGCCGAGCATGCCATGGGCATGATTCTCACGCTGAATCGCAAGTTTCACCGCGCCTATGCTCGAGTTCGCGAGGGCAACTTCTCCCTGGAAGGACTTTTGGGCTTTGACTTGTGCGGCAAGACCATTGGGGTCGTGGGAACGGGGAAGATTGGGATCGTCTTCTGTCGCATCGCAATCGGCTTTGGCTGTCGCATTGTCGCCCACGATGTCTACCCCAGCGCCGAGGTCGAGGCATTGGGGGTAGAATATTCTACCCTGGAAGAGGTCCTGGCTGCCGCCGACATCGTCGCC